>CAZBEI010000097.1:0-36956 GCA_964490895.1 uncultured Bdellovibrio sp.
TTCGTCTGCTAAAATTCTTTTGGGTTCATTTTCCATGAAAGGAGAAAAATCAAAGTAGAGGCGTTCTGCTATTTCAATTTCATTGAGATTCGGCTCTATGTATTCCCAATACTTGGGCGTTCCCCCAACCATCGAAAATTGTATAAAGGTGTCTACGCACGAAGGGAGCTTTAATGCCTTACAAAAATGCTCATAACTCATTGGCCGAATCTGTATTATTTTTTTGGCTCTCTCAAAAAGAGGAGCATTTCGATTTAAAAACAGTTCATGCATCATGTGAGTACTAGATCCACATAAGATGAGAGTCACATTTTGTTTTTTTGAGTGGTCCAGCCATTTTTGAAAAACACTGGGAATGCTAGAGTCAGATGCGACCAAGTAAGGAAATTCATCAATACAAAAAATTATTTTTTTATTTTGTAATTCAAGAATTTCAAAAAATTCGGGCCAATTTTTTGGAACCAGTTCGGTTTTTAGGTTTGCACGAATATCTTGATAAATCTGCAATAGCTGTGTTTTGGGGTCACTTTCGATGCTTTGGCTATAAAGTCCCTCTGTCTTTTTGAGACACTCCATCAGGAGCCTTGTTTTTCCCACTCTTCTTCTTCCAAATAGAACAATGAGTCCTGGTTTTTTTGTGAGGAGGTTTAATTCTGTTAATTCTGCTTTTCGATTGATGAAGTTGAGCATCTGAGAATAGCTTAACCCTAAACATTATGCATGTCAAACATTATGTTTAATATGCATAATGTTATCTGGCTTTGACTGTTTCAACATCAGATGAAGAAAAAATTTACAATAATAATTGACAACAATGACCAAGGCACTCACCAAATACGTTCGATTTTATAGAGATCAAAAACCTCATCCCCGCTGAGCAAAGCCATGTTTTCGTGCTTTGACTGACTGATGAGGATCCGATCAAATGGATCTCGGTGATGATCAGAAAGAGTTTGCAATGCAAATACATGCTCCAATTCCATCGGAAGCAGTGTGATCAGCCCAGTCGAAAGCGCTGATTGCATCAGCTCTTTTAGGGGTAAATCTAGATGCAATTTTTTTAAATGCATTTTGATTGCCATTTCCCAAACGCTGGCAATGCTGATATAAAGTTCGGAGTCAGGATTGTGGAAGATTTTTTTCACTCTATGAGGTAGCTTGGTGCTTCCTGAGCGGATTTCGATAAAGACATGAGTATCTAATAGAATCTTTTTTTTCATGAATAATCTTTAAAGTCATCAATCGATTGATTAAAATCTGTGCTTATTTTTATTTTTCCCTTCAGGTCGCCCCACAAAAGCTCTCGTTTGGGCTGTTGAATAACAGTGAGCTTGAGCAGGGGCCTATCTCTGTTGGCGATAATCACTTCTTCTCCATTGAGAGCTTTTTGCAACAACTTTGAAAAATGTGTTTTTGCTTGGTAAATAGTGTATTGACTCATAAAAACCTCTAACTATAGTCTAGTCATAAATTAAGACTAAGTCAACAGTTTTCTCGACTGGAGGGCAATCATATTTTCACGAACAATTGCCTCAAGGCGCTCTACTTCCTCAGGTTTGAGCATTAAAAAAAATTTCTCGCGTTTAACTGCACTTAAGTGCCCATTGTTTTGGATACAGAATTTTATAAACTGATCGAGTTTTTGATCTGGCATGTCGATGATCTCTTGTAGTCTCTTCTTTGTAAAATCATAATGTACAAGGAAGATTTAACTGAATCACTCAATCATTCATCATTTTTTTTGTTGGAGTTCTGTTCTATAGTGTTTGCTAAAATTTTGACTGTTATAACGTTCGAATAACACTTTACTTTGACTGTTATAACAGATATACTTTTATCATGGCTCTTGCTCCGTCTGATTTAAAAAAGTCGATTGATGTGTGGCATGCTCTTTACGAAAGAAATCTCAAAAAGCTGAAGCCTAGGGATTTTTCGTTTCGAATGTATAAAAAACAAAACCTGGCTCTTGCTTTTACGGGGGTGCGAAGGTGTGGAAAAACATTTGCAGCGATTCAGGTTGCAAAACTCTCGGAAGCAAAGAGAGTTTTATATTTTAATTTTGAGGACCCTCTTTTTTATGCATTAGGTACCGTTTTAGACTTAGACGAGCTTATTTCGGTTTATTCAGAATATTATGGGGGTCCTCCAGAGTTAGTGATTTTTGATGAGTTGCAAAATGTAGAGGGCTGGGAGAGGTGGGCTAGAAAGGCAATTGATTTGGGCTTGTTTCAGCTTGTGATCACGGGGTCTTCGGCGAAAATGCTCAGTTCTGAGATCTCAACCTCTCTGTCTGGCCGCTGCCTGGAAAAAAAAGTCTGGCCGCTTGGCTTCTCTGATTTTTTAAAATTTAAAAACATTGTATGCCAAACACAAAATGAGTATTTAGGTATTTTTCGTGAATACCAGGAGTGGGGGGGGTTCCCTGAGGTTGCTTTGTCGGAGGATGTACAATTTAAGGCGGATCTGCTTGGGCAGTATTTGAGTGATATTGTGTTGAGAGATGTGGTCAATCGTTACGAAATTCGAAATAAGAAGACGTTGGATCAAATTACAAATTATTATTTTACAAATTTAAGTTCACTATACTCTTACACAGCCCTAAAAAATGCATTGCAAACCAATGCGGAAACAGCACAAACATACACGGGCTATTTGTCAGATGCTTTTTTAGTGTTTGAGATCAATCGGTATCATTACAAACTTAAAGTTCAGATGAGAGATCCAAAAAAACTGTATGTGATTGACACAGGATTGAGGAACGTCAATGTAAGATTGCATCAAGAGGATTATGGAAGGCAGGTCGAAAATATCGTGTTTTTACAGCTTGCAAGAGAGGGCTGTGAGGTCTCCTATTTTAAAGAAGTCCAAGAAACTGATTTTCTCATCACTCACCACGGCAAACCCCTTTCGGCGATTCAGGTCTGTGATTCGAATATGGAAAATCCCACCACCTATCAAAGAGAAGTAAATGGCCTTTTGGCGTGCCTAAAGAAGACAAAATTAAAGAAAGGTTTTATCTTAACTCGCTCCAGAGAAGAGAAACTCAAAGTTGACTCCTGCGAAGTGGAGCTCATGCCTGTTTATCAGTGGCTGCTCACCTCATCCAATCAACTTTAGCGCGAGCTGTGGCGTCTGGTTGGACTGAGCGAGCGTTGCGATATTGGTTTGTGTCAAAATATTCTGTTTGACGAGTTCGCTGGTTTCCTCGGCCATGTCTGTGTCCCTGATGCGGCTGTTGGCGCCTTCTAGGTTTTCTCGATAGATGGCTAAGTTATTGATCGTCGAAAAGAGCCTATTTTGCAAAGCACCTAGTCCTGCTCGATTTTCAGCCAATTTCTGAATGGCGCCGTCTAGTAAAACCATATTTTCCTGAGCTTCCGGTTTGCTTTTTGTAGAGACATTGGAAATTCCTAGTCCCTCAAGAGTGGTCACGCGATTTCCAGCGTCAAAGACTAAGCGGTCTTCGTTGGGGTGGTTATTGATTCCGACTTGGATTTCTAGATCTCCAGCCAAGCCATTGAGAAGTTTTGTTCCATTAAACTCCGTAGAGCTTGAAATTCGGTTGATTTCTTCTTTCATGTGTTCGACTTCTTTATGGATAAATTGCCTTTCAGGATCTCCAATCGTATCAGAGGAGGCTTGGATCGAAAGTTCTCTCAAACGGATGAGGATGTTTCCAATTTCGTTGAGACCGCCTTCTGCAACTTGCACGAGACTGACTCCATCGTTTGCATTTCGGCTCGCTTGCTTCATGCTTCGGATATTGGCTTTTAATCGTTCGCTGATGGCCAGTCCCGCGGCGTCGTCACCGGCATGATTGATTCTACTTCCAGATGATAATCTTTCTAGAGATCTATTTTGGAGCGCATGATTGTCGCTTAAGAATCTTTGTGCTGCCAAGGCTTGAACGTTTGTCGCTATTCGAAGGCTCATAAATTAGTCTCCTCGTACGGTCTATTCTTACTACCTCCTTGTTTTTTTATTTTATTGGCGATCCGTGCCTTGTGACAACTATTGGATCGGAATGCGGTCGGCAGACTTTAGTAAATTTCTAACTATTTCAATAACTTATACCATACTAAATAAGTATGTTTTTTAGCAAACCATTTTAGTTGGTTCGAGTTTTTTCCGAATTGTGTTTGGTAATGAATCGAAAATTTTTATTTTTTTCCATTTTTTTATTCTGTACTGGGATTGCACAGTGCAACCCTGGGATGAAAAAAATTTGCTCCCAAGAGTTGCCCGGATTTAATCGTGAAATTGATTTAGCGCTTGTCACACTTGCTCCTAAGTCAGAGGGCGAGAGAAAACTCGCTGCATTATATTCAATTGCTCCGCAGTCATATTCGATTGCTCCACAATCATATTCGATTTCTCAGCTCGCTACCAAAGAAAAAGAGCGATGGCTCGACTGGTCTAAAAATGAGCTCGCGGTGATAGAAAAAATTCTAGATTGGATTTCAGAAGAACCCGAGTACTATCAAGCACGTCTCGATCTTTCTGAGGTTGGTAACTTTATGATTTATTTTTACGGGTATATTGAGCAAGGGAACACCGAAAGGATGACTTCCACATTGAGAGAGATCTTAAGGCGCACTCAAAAAATAAAGCAAGAGTCTTGTTCAAAAGCCCTCTAATCCGTGATACTTAAACCCAATGCGTACCCGTCAAATCTGTCGGTCCTGTTTTTTTTCACCCCATGGAAAAAAACGCAGTTTCATTATTCCTGGGTCTCGGTCTCATTATGCTCCAGATCTCCAAGTCAAATTAGAACACTTAGCTTTAGATATCGAAGTCGATCTCCAGAAAAAAGAGCTCAAGGGGAGTGTGATTCATAAAATGAAGCTTTTGAATCCCGATCTCCGGAAGCTTCGTTTAGATCAGGGGGATTTGAAAATTGAAAGTGTTTTTCTCAATCAAGAAAAAACTCAGTTTTCGTGTCACTCCAATCAACTTTTTGTTGATTTGCCAGAAAAGCTTTATCCCGAATCTTTTGAAGTTTCTATTTCTTATTCTGTGAACAATCCCCGCAGAGGCCTTTATTTTATTGGAGGAGACTCTGATTATCCCAAGAAAAGACTCCAAGTCTGGTCTCAGGGGCAAGACGAAAACAATCGCTATTGGATCCCTACTTTTGATTACCCCAATCAAAAAGCAACCACTGAAATGAAAATCAAAGTGCCAAAAGGGTTTACAGCCATTTCGAATGGTGCTCTTTTGTCTCAAAAAGATCACGGTGAGCACACCCTGTTTCATTACAAATTAGGAACACCTCATGTCACCTATTTGATTTCTCTCGTGATTGGAGAGTTTGAGCACTGGGGTGACACGGGACCACAGGCGCTCCCCGTTCTTTACTTTGTGCCTCCTGGGAAAAAAGAAGACGGAAAAAGAGCTTTTGGAAATACCCCTAAAATGATCAAAGCTTTTGCAGATAAGATAGGGGTACCCTATCCCTACGAAAAATACTCTCAGGTGGCTGTGCAAGATTTTATTTTTGGAGGAATGGAAAATACTTCTGCAACCACTCAAACAGATCGAACACTCCATGACGCCAAGGCCAGTCTTGATTTTTCGAGTGATCCTCTGGTCTCCCATGAGCTTGCGCACCAGTGGTTTGGAGATCTGCTCACGTGTCGGGATTGGTCTCATTCCTGGCTCAATGAGGGTTTTGCTACTTTTATGGAAAGAGTCTGGATTGAAAACAATCTCGACGAGTACGGTAGCTCTGAGAACGCAGCAAACGAGGCAAAGTATTATTCCTATCAGGATTGGGCGGAGTACAAAGAAGAAGATCTCAAAAAGTACCGTCGCAGTGTGGTTTGTAATCAGTATATCGAACCTTGTGATTTGTTCGACCGACACCTTTATCAAAAGGGTGGGCTTATTTTAGTTTTATTGCGGTCATTGCTTGGCGAAGCCCATTTTTGGAAATCTATCCGCCATTATGTTGAGCAGAACCGAGAAAAAAATGTAGAAACTCTGGATCTTATTAAGGCGATAGAAGAGTCTACCGGCAGAAACATGCGTCAGTTTTTTGAGGAGTGGGTTTTTGGTTCTGGCTATCCAGAGTTAGAAGTATCTTATGAGTGGCATCCTAATCAAATGCTAGCTGAAATTGTTGTAGAACAAAAACAAGCTCAAGGTGAGCAGACACCCCTTTTTCACTTGCCCCTCCTTATTGAAATCGAGTGCGAAGGAAAAAAAATAAAAACGCACAAACTGGAGCTTGGATCAGCTCGAGAAAGAGTTTTTTTGAGTCTTCCTTCAATACCTTTGAGAGTGAGAGTAGACCCTGGGAACACCATCCCAAAAACATTAAAGTTTAAAAGACCGAAGGAAATGCTGTTTTTTCAGCTCAAAAATGACCCTGATTGCTTAGGAAAGATTGAAGCGGCGGAGGAACTCAAAAACGATTGGGACCTCAAAGTCATTGAGGAGTTAAAAGCGGCTCTGCTCTCAGATTCTTTTTCGGCAGATTCTTTTTGGGGAGTCCGAGCCGAAGTGGCGCGCGTGTTGTCAGAAATTCCGCATGAGGCTTCTAAAAATGCCTTAATTTCTGCTCTCACAAGCACACATCCCAAAGTAAGACGGGCCGTTGTGAAGGCATTGGGAAAGTTTAAAGACCCCGTAGTCTCCAGTGCTTTGCAGCCTTTGGCAAACTCAGATCCCAGTTACTATGTAGAAGCAGAGGCGATTTATGCTTGGGCTTTGTCTCGAAAGAAGTTGGATACGAGCTCGAAAGAAATCGAAGAAACTGAAAAATTTCTCATTTCACTGATTTCGAAAGAAAGCCACTTGGAGGTGATTCGCTCGAGTTGCTTTCGAGCGCTCGCCGAACTTCCTGAAATTGAACAAGGTCATCGTCCGAAAGCACTCGATGTTTTAGTGAAGTGGAGCAAGAGGGGTCAGCCTGGATCTGCGCGAGAGTCCGCCATTACAGCGCTTGCTCATGTCGCAAAAACAGCCGTCCCTTTTGTGAGAGCCGAGATTTTTGATGTGTTTAACCACCTTGCAGACGAAGATGATTTTCATATCCAGAGCAAACTTCTTTTAGGCATTGAAGATGCGGACTCGGCTCAAGCGATCCCCATTGTAGAAAAAATCAAGCGATTGTCTGTGGATGGCAGAGTAAAGCGAATGGCAACCTCTACGAAAGAGTCCTTGCTCACTTCGGGAAGTGGGGGAGAGGGGATTTCCAAACTCCAACTGGAATTAGAGAAGTTACAAGAAGAGCTTAAAAAACAAAGGGCTTTGATTGAGGGGAAAAAAACTATCTCACTGTGAGTTCTATCTCTTGTCCGAAGGACTGATTTCCAGAGTAGTTAAATTCTATTTTTATTTTATTGAGTCCAGGCATGAGCGGAATAAAGTCTGTTTGATATTTTCCTGCATTTTCCTCTATGAAAACAGAAGCCGTATAGTGATTGGTTGTATTTAGGATTTGAGTTTTGAGGAGTTTTTCGCCAGAACCACAGAGCAAACCAGCAATTCTGACTCGATCCGAATCTACCCCCTGCGAAATCAATTTGTCGCAAGATATTTCTATGTTCTGAGGAGTTTTGACCACCGATGCGGGTTGTCTTGCTTGGGATTGTTCGGCAATCTCACTAAAAGTTGTTTTATCGGTAAAAAGATTGTAAACAGAATTTATAAAAATAAGCGAAACGATAGAAAAAATGGCAATTTCAACCGGATTGATCCGATAACGGCGCACTTCTTTTGAGCCATTCATGTTCTTTAGATCGGAAAGTTGTGAAAATTTCGTGAGTCTTTAGTGAATTGTCATTTGAAAAAGGTAAATTCTTAGGGATATTATGGACTTATTGGGTCAGTCTGCACTGGTTTTAGCTGCCGCTAGCTTTTCGTTTGGGGTTTCTGTTTTTTCTCGAAACGTCAAAAATAAGCTCTATCTCGCTTTTGCGGGGCTATGTGTTCTAATTGCCTTTTGGGCTTTTACATTTTCTCTCTCTAAGATTTGGAGTCAGTTTGAGTTTTATCGTTTTCATCTATTGAGCAACATTTGGCTGGCTCCTGTCACTTTGGCTTTTATTCGCTCTCTGGTTCGGATTCAAGATGGCTTTAGTCGAAGGCTTTTAGACCTGAGCTTAGGTGTGGCTTTATTTTTGACTGGGGCTTGGTTTTTTCGTGCGGACGAAAGACTCAATTGGGTCTTGCAAATCCTGTACTTCTCCCCTGGATTTATTATTATTCAAATTGTCGAACTCATGTGGATTGATCGACGCTTGATGCATGGATTGAAACGCCACTCAAAAGTGCCAACTGTGGGGTTTGAAAAAAGAAATATCATTTATCTGGGAGGCCTACTCGTTTTAGTGACTCCAGTGATGGACCATGTGCACTGGGATTGGATGAGTGGGATTATCCCAACATTAGGAAATATCGGTCTATCTATTTATTTATTTTTTCTCAGTCAGGCTATTTCTCAGCAAAGGCTGCTCAACTTTAGTGCGCTCGTTTCACGGTTTTTGGTTTTGCTCATTGTCGCCCTGATTTTAACCGTACTTTATACAGTGATGGTGGCTTGGATTCAAAATGCTCCAGGACTTTTTTTTCTCAACTCATTTATCGCCTCCTTCTTAATTTTAATGTTGCTTGATCCCCTTCGGTCTATGGTCCAATACCTGACTCAGTTTTTACTCACTCAACAACATCGAAAATTATACGAAGGAGTCTATGAGTCTCAACGCAAATTAATTGGGATTGTAGAGATGGGTTCTCTCTTTCAGTCAATTTTATATACAGTCGAACAGGTTTTGCATCCCAAAAAAGCAGTGTTGTATGTTTTAAGAACGGATGGAACAAGGTTTCGAAGAGTGAGATCTATTGGCAGGGATCTTTCCCAAGTGCATTCGCCCAGAGAGTTATTGGCTAACCATACCCTATTGCAACACTGTTTGGTTTTGCATAAAAAAGGAGAACTCCCGATTCTCTTGGACCAAATTTTAGAAAACGAAAGGGATCGAACGGCCAGCCGTGATCAAAGTGCACGGATTTTGATACTCATTCAAAGTTTAAAGGCGCTCGAGGGAAATCTGTTGATCCCATTGCTCAACTCTGGGCAGATTTTGGGATTTGTTGTCGTGGATGTCGAGTCTCCGCCAGCCCCTTGGGGAAGTAATTGGGGGCTTTTGTCTGTTGTTTATCCATATTTTGAAGATGCGGCACGAACCTTAAAAAATATGGAGGTTTTTGTGCGGAGTCGTGAAAAAGAGCGCTTAGCTGCTTTGGGAGAGATGGCGGCAGGGCTTGCACATGAAATTAGAAACCCTCTGGGTGCCATTAAAGGGGCAGCACAGTATCTCGATCCAGCTCAAGATCGACCCGAGAGCCGGTTTTTGAAAGTCATTATAGAGGAAGTTGATCGGTTGAACCGTGTTGTCATTCGATTTTTGGAGTATTCGAAGCCCAGCGCGTTTGAATTTAAAAAAATAGATGCTTCTTCGTTGGCCCAAAAAACTATTGATCTATTGCGTCCGAGTCTCAGTCCTCATGTTTTATTAGAGTTTGTGCCCTCCCAAAAAGAGGGTTTGCTTTTTGCTTCGCCGGAACAAATTCAACAGGTGTTATTGAATTTAATTCAAAACAGTTTCAAAGCTTTAGCTGGAAAGTCACAGTCAAAAGTCAAAGTCAGTGTTGAAGTAGAGGGAGAGGGAACTCAAAAAGAGGTTGCCCTCGTAGTGGAGGACAATGGACCCGGAATTAAAAGGGAAAATTTTGACAAAATTTTTATCCCCTTTTTTACAACTCATCCGAGTGGAACGGGATTGGGGCTTTCTATTTGCCAAAAAATCATTGAGGCGCACCGAGGGCGTATTGAGGTTCAAAGCGAAGAGGGGAGATTTGCTCGTTTTTCTGTGTTATTACCTTTTTATGGCGAAGCCAAAGATCTTAGTCATTGATGACGAAAAAAACATCACTTTAGTGATCCAAGCCATGCTCGAAAAAGCGGGGTTCGAGGCTTTAGTTTTCAATGACTCACAACTTGCACTCACTTGTTTGGAGTCTGACAGGGTGCATGTTTTGATCACGGACCTCTACATGCCAGAAATGGGAGGGATAGAAATTTTAGAGCATTGTAAAAAAAATTATCCTCACATCCCTATCGTCGTAATTACAGCTTATGGCACAGTGGAGACAGCGGTGTCTTGTTTGAAAAATGGGGCTTTTGATTACATCACAAAACCATTTGACCAAGCTGAGTTTTTGTCTGTCATTCAAAATGCAAATCATACTTTTGAGAGACGCGAAAAAGAACCCCTTTCTATTTTTTCGCATGCTGAAAAAACACAGTCAGAAAAAGCTCAAATTTCTTCGCTCACTGGAAATACACCTCAAATCCATGAGGTCATTAAGACCATCCAAAAAATAGCTGCTTCTCCATCGACTGTTTTAGTCTTAGGAGAAAGTGGAACAGGAAAAGAGTTAGTGGCTTACGAAATCCATCAAAATTCGACTCGGGTCAAAAAGCCCTTTATTAAAGTCAATTGTGCTGCCATTCCTGGCCCACTTATCGAAAGTGAATTATTTGGATACGAAAAGGGAGCCTTTACAGGGGCCGTAAGCTCTAAGCCTGGACGTTTTGAACTCGCCCATGAGGGTACTTTGTTTTTAGACGAAATCGCAGAAATACAGTTAGAGATGCAAGCCAAGCTTTTGCGGGTTTTGCAAGAACATCAATTTGAGCGAGTGGGGGGAATTCATACCATTCGAGTAGATGTGAGAATTATTGCAGCCACCAACAAGGATTTGGAAACAGAAGTCAAAGCTGGAAAATTTCGAGAAGATTTATTTTACAGACTCAATGTGGTACCTATTCGTCTCCCCTCTCTTCGCGAGAGAAAAGATGACATTGAGCTTCTGGTGAAAATTTTTGTTCAAC
The DNA here is from genome assembly GCA_964490895.1 of uncultured Bdellovibrio sp. Lineage (GTDB taxonomy): Bacteria > Bdellovibrionota > UBA1018 > UBA1018 > UBA1018 > JACRAO01. The sequence continues at coordinate 10,904 of CAZBEI010000097.1, forward strand.
AATTTAACCAAAAATTAAAGAAAAACGTCACGTCGATTGAGCCCCTATGTTTAACTTATTTAAAAACCTATCATTGGCCTGGAAATATTAGGCAATTGGAAAATACCATGGAGAGAATGTTGCTTTTAGCAGACGGACAAGTTTTAGAAAAAAGGGATTTGCCTTCCGAAATTGTGGAGGCTGTTGGCACAGTAAAAGTGGCTGACGAGCCAGTTGGATTTAAGGAAACTGTAAAACGACAAACTCAATCTGTAGAACGAGAGCTGATCGAAAAAGCTTTGGATGAGACGGGGGGCAATATCACTCGTGCCTCAGAAAAACTCGGTCTTTCGCGAAAGGGTTTGCAGATTAAGATAAAAGAACTAGGGATCAGTAGGACAGACTTTCAATGTTAAATTTTTGCAAGTTCCCACTCAATGAGGGCACGTGAGGAAAGGACTGCGTTGGCCAACGCGTGACAAGTGACCTTTTCAAGGCGTTTTCGGGTGGTTTCTTTTTTCGGATCTACAAACAAGAAGGCATAATCGACCACCCCTTTATGGTTGGGAATATCATATGCGGGAAGCATCATTTCATTTCCAAAAAACTGCATATTGGCCGCCCCGACCTCAGGGGCCAGTTCTATAGATCTGTTAGCGACTTCGTGTGCGAGTTCGAGCGGGGCCATTTTTTCAAATCCGGGGTGCAAGGTCCCATATTTTTCGGCTTGAGTGAGGCAGTCATTGAATATTGATTTTTCCTTTTGAGATAAATTAAAATAGACATAATCTTCGTATGCAAAATGGTAGTTCGAAACTGTGCGAGTGCTCTCTTTGACAAGGTTGTGGAAGCCTCCAAAAACCTCAAGCCAGGGTATCATGCTTAACGTTGGCACTTGGACTGAGTGAAAGGGCTGAGTGAGGTCCTGCAAATAATGCATGGACCAATTTAAGACTCGAAAGCCCCAGTAGTAGTTTTTGCTTTGTAAAAGAGAGAGGGCCTCGTCAGCAAATGCTTTTACTCTGTCTGGAGACTGTCCGAGCGAACGCATCGGTATTTGAAAAGTGGCAATGGGATGAGCAAGTTTCCAGCCCCCAAAATAAAGGTGTCTAAATCCTTGGCTGGTGGGGCCTGCTGTACCTCCCGTGTAGTTTCTGTCTCCACTCGGGTCCGCGGAATCCTCTAAGTTTCTATCCATTCCATGATCTGGTTCGTCTACACTTTGAGCTAAAAAAATGTCTTTGGCATATTGAACGTGTAATACTGGGAAAGAAGCACGAGGGTTTAGTTTGAGCTCGTTGCTGGCCAACTTTCTACCACCCTCTATTTTAACGAGGTTAGAAAAAACTTCTTGCAAGGTGATGGCTGCGAGATGATCGGGGCTCGCTTTGAGTGTTTCTAGCTTTGTGAGATCACTCAGCTTTAAACTTTTTACTACCCAGGGCATCAAGACTTGGTGTTTTTCCCAGGCATAACCATTGATTGAAAAAAAGAGAAACCCCCACACTAAAAAAAATCGCGCCCCCATACAGTACCCCCCCGAAATTTCCCGTACTTTCTATTCTTACGGGAATAGACCGCGTAATAGCATGGCTCGGTTGAGTCGGTCAACCCCACAAATGAGGGCGGCTGTTTTCATCCCACACTTGTATTTGGCCTGAGTGTCGATGACCCTTTTAAAGGCGGTAGATAACACTTCGGCCAATTTTTCGTTGACCTCTGCCTCACTCCAAAAAAAGTTTTGCATGCCTTGAACCCATTCGAAATAAGACACAACAACTCCCCCAGCGTTACAAAGCACGTCTGGGACAATAAAAACGCCTTTTTCTTCGAGTATTTTAAGAGCGTCAGACTGAATGGGGCCATTGGCTCCTTCTGCAATAATTTTTGCTTTGATTTGAGCTACGTTTTTGGCAGTGATCACTCCATCGATAGCAGCTGGAATTAAAATATCCACAGGGAGCGCAAACAAGTCCTCATTGGAAATGGACTCGCATTGCCCTTTGTATTCGCTGAGTAGCTCTCCTCTTTTTACATGGCTCATGAGTTCTGGGATATTGAGGCCATTTTTATTGTAAACTCCTCCAGAGTAATCACTCACGGCAATCACCTTGGCCCCCAGCTGATGAATTTCGTAGGCGGCCACAGCGCCTACTTTTCCAAATCCATGCACTGACACCGTTGTGGCCGAATCCATCCGGATAGAGGTTTTACCTAATTTTGTAAGGTGCTTGATAGCGTGTTGAATCGTGTAGACCACTCCTCTTCCTGTGCTTTCGTTTCTTCCGAGGGAGCCCCCAATTTCTATAGGTTTACCTGTGACCACCCCTGGAATTGCAAACCCTCTTTCTTGTGAGTAAGTGTCCATCATCCAAGCCATGTGTTGTGAGTCGGTGCCAATGTCAGGGGCTGGAATGTCTTTGTCTGGCCCGATAATCATGTTGATCTCTGAGGTGTAACGCCTGGTAAGGGCTTGTGCCTCTTGTCTAGAGAGTTTGTTGGGATCCACTCTGACGCCCCCTTTAGCGCCACCCAGTGGGAGCCCCACTAAGGAGCACTTAAAGGTCATGAGCATCGCAAGCCCAGCCACTTCGGAGAGATTCACGCCTGGGTGAAATCTGATTCCTCCTTTTCCAGGTCCTAGAGTCATGTTGTGTTGAACTCGGTAACCCTCAAATACTTTGATGCTTCCATCATCCAAGCGGATGGGGACACTCACAATGAGTGCTCGTTTTGGAAATTTTAGTCGTTCTGCAATATTGGGATCGAGTTTCATTGTATGGGCTGCTTCTCGGAGTTCGGTGACCGCATTTCGATAGAGGTCGCTAGAATCCCAGAGTTGAGAAGTCATTGATCCAGTGCCGTTTGAGGTATGTTCCATGGTTCGTAGTCTATCGCAGGGTTTAAGTTCAGGGTAGATATAAATTCTAAAACTTCGAATTAAAACAATAAATATGTCGGATATCGATGTGCTGAAAGCGAACTTGTTTGAGTTTCATGGACGCGAGCTGCAAGATCAGCTTGGTCTGTTGGCTTTTGTCCTGAAATTTTACTTTTTGAATCTCGCCTAAAATAAAAGATTGAACTTCGATCGGGTGGAAGCAAAATCCTTTCGAAAATTCGTAGTGCCCCTTAAAAGGAATGAGTCTTGCCTCGAAAATATCCCCTTGTGTGAAACCACTTTTTAATTCGACGTTTTTAACTGGATAAGACTTTTTAGAAAACAGGTCTTTCACAACCAAGTCTTTTTTAAAAAAAGACACCCCCTTTAGACGAAACATCGAATGAAGGGTGGCACAAAAGTCTTTGTAAATATTAAGTTCTTCGTCACTCAATCGATTTTTGTTTTTACGAAAATAATACTTAATGGGGGGCAAGTCCACTCCAGGCAGGTCTCGACCAAAGAGGTACCAGTCCACAAAAATACACATTCTTTGTTCAAACTCAGGGTCATCTTCGTACACGATCCCTGCTTTTTCGAAATACTCTCCCTTAGCTTGATGCACTTCGCGGTAATAATCCCCCGTTGTAAATTCTTCGATGACGGGGTCCAAGTATTTCTGGTACATTGCGTATACTCTAGCATTATTCTTTCTTTTTTTTAGGATATTTTAAAAAATATCCTAAAAAAAAGAAAGAATAATGCTAGAGCAACCCCCGCTCGCATCGAGTTTTTTTGGACTGCTTTAGCTCCTCCAGCCGCACGTCATTGGACAACGTAAACTCTCGTTTTTCGTGCCAAACATGGAATTGTAGGGCCAAGCCTTTGAGAGATTTGATTTTGAGACCCAAGTTTTGAAATCGGATCTCTACATCGGTATCTTCTCTTCCGTAGCCCTCATAAGTTTCGTCAAATCCATTAATTGCGTCCATCACCTTCTTAGAGACAGAAAAATTGCCGCCTTTCATGTCAATAATGTGATTCATTTTAAGAATTTTTCGAAAAATAGGGAACGGCACCCGAAGGCTTCTTTGGAGGTGTGTGGTTTCGCCCTTCAAAATACTTTTAAGCAGGGCGGGTTTTGGAAAGTCAAAAAATCCATTTCTAATTTTTTTAGGTGTCATAGAGTGACTCAGGGTGGGCCCCAGTTCTAATCTGCGTCCAGCCAGATAAGTCCCTGCCTCCTGATTTTGAGCATGATCCAGCACATAATGCTTATGGGGAATAGAATCCCCGTCTAAAAAAATCAGGGTCTCCCCTTGGGCTTCACGAATCGCTTGGTTTAAGATTTTACATTTTCGGAACCCCTCGTGAGGTTGCCAAAAGTGTTGCACAGGAAACGGAGCAAGAGCTTTGAAGTCTTCAATCACTTTGAGAGTGCTACTGCCTGAGCCATCATCACAAAACAAGACTTCGAGGTTTTTATAGGATTGTCTTAAAATTCCAGCACAAACAAGTTCTAAGTGCCTGGGTTGTTCGTATGTAGAAACGATTAGACTTACTTTTTGGGCATGGACAAATAGAGTGGGCTTCGCAACAAGCCGGTAACTCTTATATTCAAAAAAACGCACACCGGTAACTCTCTCAATGCAATCAAGCGTGATTTTTTTCAGATCACTCCACTTCCACTCCATCGGAGTCGTCTCAAAATCCCAACTCCACTTTGTGCTCTCAATTTTACCGTGCATGACTTGGGGATGTGAACCGGTGTATTTTTTTAAACCCAAAATTCGTTTGTAGCGATAATTATCGCCCGTAAAAGGTTGCTCAGACTCTCTTGCCTTTGCATCGGGCTCGCCATGATAGAGCTGGTCAAAATGGTATGTTTTTTTCTTCATGAGTGAGGGTTCCCTGACCCAACCATAATGAAACACCCTCACTCCAGAGAGTATGACTTTGAGTTTAGTTCCGTCTTGATTTCTAAAACTTTGAGCGTCTCCAATACTTTTGATCCCTTTGTGATTTCTAAAAATTCGCACTTCTCTGCGGTAGCTCGAGCGAGAGACTTGGATGATTTTATAAGATCCATAAAAGTGGAGGTAATCAAGGAGCAAGCCCTCCACCTGGGGCTCATTTTGTAATTTCTCTAAGCATGCTCTGAGTTGAAAAAAATCCTGTTCGTGCAAAACCTCATCAGCCTGAAGATAAATACACCAATCTCCAGAACATTGACTTAGGGCAAAATTAGTTTGTTCAGATAAGACGACCCCATTTTTTTTCTTCTCTCTGTTGTCTAACTCCCAGTCTCTTTCAAAATATTTTATTTTTTTCTCTGCTTGCGCTAATTTCTCAATATTTTCTAAGGTATTGTCATCCCCGGATCCAACATTGACAACAAGCTCGTCTACGCATGGAAGCAGGGAGCGCAAAGATTCTCTATAGGGGTAATCAAAGAGAGATCCATTTCGAATGATGGTAAATCCAGAAATTTTCATTTCCGCTGTGCCGATGCATGCTGAGAAATCCGCCAAATCTTGATGTGTCTCACCACTCTGGACACTCCCTCTAAAAGCGAAATAATCAGTCCATGCATCCCGTCTTTATAGGCTTTATAGTAAAAATAGTTTTTCAAAAACATGGCTGGAAAGGCAGTTAAAAGTCGAAAGGCATTTGTCCTTTGTCCCTGCCGATAGCGATCCATGGCTTCGATCTCCGTGTACTTGTTCATCTTGTATAAAAACTTTTCGACATTAAAATCTTCTGCATGCTTAAGGGGTTCGTGGATCAACCCTGGCGGCATTAGAAATTTTGGATATTCGTGGATGTCATTGATGTAGGTGACCCCTTTGCGATGAAAAAATCGATCTTGATAGCTTGGATTCCAAATGCCATAGCGAATGGGTTTACCTAAAAAATATTCTATTCTCTGCACTTTGTATGCTTTTTCAGCGGGTTCCTTTTGGTCTTTGAAAAAAGTCCTAATTTTTTCTGCCAATTCTTTGGAGCACTCTTCGTCCGCATCAACAACCAAAAGCCAGTCATGGTAAGCATTTTTTATGGCAAAATTTCTCTGCTCTCGAAAGCCATTCCACTCTTTTTTTAAAACACGTATTTTTCCAGCCCAGGGCTTGTTTTTGTCTTCACAAATCGAGAGTGTCTGATCCGAACTATGGGAGTCTACCACGAGGATTTCGTCTGCCCAGGTCATAGAGTGGAGACACCGAGCAATATACTTTTCTTCGTTGTGGGTCAAAATCACTGCGGAGACAGGAGTTTTTTCTACAGTGGACATAATATTTCTCGCTTCAATAAACTATGAAGCTCTCGCTTCAATAACACTCTTTGACATTCTTGAAAGACTTCTTCAACTCCAATTTTTTTCATGCATTCATGATTGTGCTCAGTGCACACGTGGATCCCGCACCAGGGAGGAGCCCCTGGATGGGTTTGTAGCCTGCAGCTGAGCCCATCTATAAAAAAATAAGGGTGATTATCTCGATCATAGGGATGCCACTCAAGGGGATGTTCAGGACCAAAAAGAGTGACCGTAGGTGTCCCAACTGCGACGGCCAAGTGTTTTGGGCCGGAGTCATTTCCTAAAAAAACAGAGCATTTTTCCAATTGAGCCGAGAGTGTGCGCAAAGGGAGTCCGAGTTGGCATTTGATTTGAGACCTAATCCAGGCCCGCTCTGGCAGCACGGTAACATGGCGAGATAACATTTCGTCCAGTGTTTTTAGAAAAGAATGGGCTAACTTTTTTTCATCATCACTTAAAAAAACTAATACAGAGCCTTTTGTCTTCTGACACCAAAGGACTGATAAAAGCGCGAATCGCTCGATGGGCCAAGTTTTAGTGGGTCGACTCGATCCCAATCCTAGACCTAAAAGAGGGGACTGGATTTTGAGTTCTTGAAAAAAATGGAGGGCTTCATTTTTTTCTCGTTCTGACAGATAAATTTTGGGCAAAATACCGCTCCTGATTTCTACTCCCAAAGCACGAACTGCATCAAGATCTCTTTCAATAATCGGTTTTACAGAGCCTTTTCCAGGCACTAAGACTGTAGAAAACCGGTTTTTATCTCCGTGTCCATGGAAGTGAATCGAGCGTTTTTTAATTCCACTCAAATATGCCAAAAGAGCACTGGTGGAGCTGGCATGAAAACAAACCGCTGCGCTAAATTTTTCTTTTCTTAAGAGATTGCTTAATTTTAACACTCTTGCCAGTTTTACAGCACGACTGGTGTGAGAAGAAAAAGTCCAAACTTTTTTGACGTAAGACAGTTGCTCAAAAAGAGGGGCCCATTCTTTGAGAACGGCAACGTGGATTTCGGATTGAGGAAATTTTTCATGGATCGCCTGTAACGAAGCACTCATGAGGACCGTGTCCCCTAGTGTACGAAATTTGATGGCTAGGATTTTATTGGGTTCTGGATCTAGTTTCATCTGGGTGTGAAACTACCTTAAAATTTAGCTTTTGGCTGAATATAGTGGGTAACCTTTGTTTTAAGCCCTAAAAACAAAAGCGCAGCTTTTGAGTTACCAAAAGCTGCGCTTTTTAAGAATAAACTAGAAATGGCTTAGTTTGCTGCTGGTGCTGCTGCGTCTGCCTTTTTCTTTGCTTTTTTTACATGGCCGCCCTTTTTGTGGCCCTTCTGGTGTTTATCGGCGGCTGGTGCTTCGGCGGCTGTTTTTGCAGCTTCTGGAGCTGGATGTTCATCCGCTATAGCAACCAATGAGAAAGCAAACATGGCAACGAGTGTAACGATTAATTTTTTCATTTCGAACTCCTTCAATCTTAAGACGAGAGAAATTTCTCGCCTTTACGTTACCTAAATAACCTTAAAATTAAGACAATAGCAAGAAAAATCCTTTAATATTGATGGGTTGGTGAAAATTGTAACACATGTTGCTTTATACATCACCCCTTTGGGCAAAGAAGGGCAATCACACTGTGAGGGCATTCCCAAAGCTCAGCCACTCTGACTCTCAAGAGCCGCGCCAGTGTTTTGCTTTCGAAGGGGGGGAAGATTTCGTCTACAGCATGTATGCAATTTGGGGGCTTTGAGGGAGACAAAACCCAAACTCTCTGGGAGAGCTGCAGAGGGCGCTTCCAATGGCACTCCGAATCTGCCCAACGGGTGTTCTTAGGCACAAGAGCGTCAATTAAGGGATCCGAAAAATCATAAAGATCCGTGGGTTTTTGTGCGATCACACTAAAATTTCGTATGATCTTACCTTGGCCACTTTGCCATTGCGCCCAAATGTTAAGTGGAAACCAAACAAAATTGAGCCCGATGTGAAAGTAAACGAGCAATAACATTATTTTTTTAAGCACAGGTCTTAATCCTTCAAAATATTTGAAGTCCCACTTCACCGCCATCGCCAGAACTAAAAAAGGAGTGAGAGGGAGCATGAACCTGGGTTCCCGATGAGGAGTCCAAAGATGTCCTAGGATATAGGGCAGAGTGAAACATAAAAGGATGGGATTGCAGGCCAGTGTATAGGCTCCAAAAATAATAAAAAGGGGCGCCACCCAGGGTGTAAAAAGAAACGTAAACCACTTGAGATAAACACCCAAGGAATCATTCCCAAACATTTTTTGCACAGGGCCATTTGGCCAGTTAAAACTTAAGTACGTGGGAGCGCTTTCAAAAAAATGTCTGTAGGTGATCCAATCGCTCACTCCCCCCAAAAATAGGACCAAGCTAAAACTCACGAGTGCCGCAATGAAATCCTTTGATTTTATTTTATATAGCCAGTGCCAAGCCAAAAGAGCACCCATCACAAAAAGACTGCTCGGATAACGCAGTACTGTGACAACCCCTGCCCAAAATCCTACCCAGACAGATTTTTGACGATGGATAGAAAAAAATAAAAAGCACGTAGGAGCAAAAGAAAGAGACTCCAAAAGTCCTCTCGAATAAAGAAATGAAAATCCCCAAAAAAGTGCAAAAAACCAACCCAGGAGATCGGTCTGTTTTTTTGTATGTGTTTCTCCAAAATATTGCACCAAGACACAAAATCCAAACCAATTCCAAACACCCACAATCCCATGGAAAAAAGACAGATAAATCCAAGGGTGGTTGAGTCCGAGTTGATCAAGCCCTAAAATGGCCCAGTGAAAAAGCCATGGCACTGTTTGATTGCGCAGGTGGAGTGTGGACTCCATAAAGGGAAGCAAGGAACCATGGGCATGAAAATGGGCAAACTCTAAGATTTGTCTCTCATCGGGGTGAAACCATTGGAGCAAAAAAGGCGCAAGGCAAAGCCGTAAAGTGAGACCAACCCAGAAAAAGGGACGTTTTACAAAACTCAACTTTTTCGTCCGACTCCGTAGTAAATAAATCCTTTGTCTCTGAGTTCTTTTGGATTGTAAATATTTCTGCCATCAAAGATAACAGGGGTTTTTAAGGTGGTTTTAATTCGGTTAAAATCGGGATGTTTGAATTCATTCCACTCTGTCGCAATAATGAGCGCATCGGCGCCTTCGGTGGCTTCGTAGTTTGACGTGCAATACGAAATTTTGTCTCCTAAAATCCGTCTCGTGTTTTCGATGGCCACTGGATCAAAAGCTTTTACTTTTGCCTTAGCCTCTAGAAGCTCGTTAATGATCACTATGGCTGGAGCGTCGCGCATGTCATCCGTATTGGGCTTGAAAGCGAGGCCCCAAATGGCAAAAGTTTTGCCCTCCAATCGAGCATTGAAATGATTTTTAATGTGTTTGAGGAGGTATTTCTTTTGTCTTGCATTGACGGCTTCTGTGGCTGCAACAATTTCTAGAGGGATTCCATTTTTCCGAGCAGTCGACATCATGGCTTGGATGTCTTTTGGAAAGCAAGACCCACCATAGCCAATCCCGGCATAGAGAAAGTGTCTTCCAATCCTGATATCAGTACTCATCCCTCTTCTAATTTCGTCAATGTCACCACCCATTTTTTCGCAAAGCAGTGCCAGTTCATTCATGAAACTGATGCGGGTCGCCAAAAAGGAGTTGCAAGCATATTTTGTAATTTCTGCACTAATGGGGTCCATCCATAAAATGGGGTTTCCCTGTCTGACAAAGGGAGCATAAAGCTCGACCATTTTCTCAAAGATTTCTTTTTTATTGGTTCCAATAATGACTCGATCTGGCTTTAAAAAATCTTCGACTGCGGAGCCTTCTTTCAAAAATTCTGGATTGCTGATGACATCGCAATAATGTTTTGTCTGAGCCGAAATCCACTCTGCCACAACTTGATGGGAGCCGATGGGAACAGTAGACTTGTTTACAATGATTTTATAGCCGTTCATGGAACGACCTATTTCTTCTGCTGCTGCCTGCAAATATGAAAGGTCGGGCTCTCCGCTGGGCAAGGGAGGGGTTCCTACAGCTAAGAAAAGAATCTCACAGTTTTGAACAGCTTCGGCCGTAGACGTGGTAAATTTGAGTCTCGCTTCTTTAATCCCACGTTTGACAAGGGTATCTAAACCCGGCTCATAAATTGGAATTTCCCCTTGATTTAAAGCATCTGTTTTTTTACGATCAATATCGACGCAATAAACCGTATTGCCTGTGTCGGCAAAGCAAGCGCCAGCCACAAGTCCCACATAACCAGTCCCAACGATCCCGATTTTCATGTTTGCCCTCCTGGACAGCCTCTTTTTTTCTATTCTCCCAAAATAAGTGAGCTTGTGCTAGTCAAAAAATAATGGGTAGAGAAAAATTGACAGTGACGATCATCACCTGCGATGAGGAAAAAAATCTCCCGCAGGCACTCTTGAGTGTACAATGGGCTGACGAAGTGATTGTTGTGGATTCGGGTAGTCAAGATCAAACGCTCGATATTGCAAAACGTTCCGGAGCACGTGTCATTTCGCAAGAATGGCTCGGATATGGAAAACAAAAAAACTTTGCACAAAAACAAGCTCAATATGATTGGGTTTTCAATATTGATGCAGACGAGGTAGTTTCTCAGGAATTAAGACAAGAAATCCTAAATGCGCTCAATCAAATTCACTCCCAAAATGCTGTTGCCAATGAAATCAGAGGTTTTTCAATTCCCAGGAAAACGTTTTATTCGGGGCGATGGATTCGACATGGAGGATGGTATCCAGATTATAAAACTCGGCTCGTCAATCGACACTATGCGTCTTGGACTGAGCCAGCAGTTCACGAGGTCCTCGTGGTCACAGGAAAAGTGATCCCATTGCAAGCACCCATCGAACACTATTCTTTTTCTGGTCTTGAAGATCAGGTACTCACGAATTTGAATTTTTCAAAACTAGGGTCTATTGAGCTTAAAAAAAAGAACCACGGATTTTGTCTTTCTTATTTAGTATTCAAACCATTCGGTAAATTTTTAGAAACCTATTTTTTGAAATTGGGTTTTTTAGATGGGCTTCCGGGATTTATGATTTCAATCAACGCAGCTTATAGTATATTTTTAAAATATGGCTTTTTGAATCAGTCTTTAAAACCTTTGAATAAACCGGAAATAAATCATGCGCGTTCTCATCATTGACAATCACATAGATCCCACCTGTTTTGGAGCGGAGGCTTTAAAAAAACAGGTGCTCAAGTTTCCTGGAGTCACTGTCTATGTGAGGAGAGGGCCTGAAGATGACCTCCCAAAAAATTTGACGGGGTTTGATAAAATTATTATTTCAGGCTCAAAAACCTCTGTGTTAGAAGTCGCACCCTGGATTCAGCATTTAGAGGACTGGATTAAAAAAGCGCTCAATGCTCGAAAACCTCTTTTGGGTGTTTGTTATGGCCATCAAATTTTGGTGAGAACCCTGGTTGGAGCCAAGGGGGTTCGAAAAAGTTCAAATCCAGAATTTGGATGGAACAAAATTCAAATTTTGACACCCTCGCCTTTGCTTCAGGGACTTTCCCAGAATTTCCATGTTTTTTCTGCCCATTTTGACGAGGTGGCTTGCCTTCCAGAGCGTTCTAAACACCTGGCCCGTTCAGAAAGGTGTGAGATCCAAGCTTTTGAGCTTCTGGATGCACCCGCTTATGGGATTCAATTTCATCCTGAAACAGAGCTGTCGGATGGAACTAAAGTCCTTGAAGAAAGGGGGAAAACAGGAGAACCTAAAACTCTACTCCATCCAAAAGATGGGCAAAAGTTATTTAGCCCTCACGTTGGGGAAACTTTGTTTAGTAATTTTTTAAAACTATGATGGTGAAAACAGTTCAGAAAAAATCTAGGAGTCTCATTAAGACAGGGATTAAGTTATCCCTTGTTATTTTTCTTTTTTATTTGTTGTATAAAAAAGATCTGATCTCTTTTTCTGCCACTCGAAAAGCACTTTTACAATGGGACGAGAGCTTGCCTGCCATGGTTATCCTGTTTTTACTGACTTTTGTAGGAATTATTCGATGGCAGTGGTTGCTCTATGCACAAAATATTAGTCTAAAATGGCTGCGCACAACGCAGCTTCATTTTATTGGACAATTTTTCAATGTGGCTCTCCCAGGTGCAGTAAGTGGAGATTTTGTAAAAGCATTTTATATCGCCAACGAAGTCCAAGGCATGAGAGGGCGTGCTTTTGGGAGTATTTTGTTTGATCGAGTGGCTGGGCTTTCGGCTCTTGTATTGGTCTCTGCGGGAGCTTTGGGAGTTCATTATCGCGCCATTGAGGGAACTCCTTTAGTAAAAGGGATATGGATCCTTCTGAGTGTGGCTGCGTCCTGTGTGGTTGCTTTTTACAGTTACCTTTTTTTGGTGCAAGAATCTCATGATCCTTTACTCAGGGGGTTTAAAGCTCTCGAAAACAAATTTCCTCGAACTGGATCTTTGACCCGCATTTATATTGGGTTACGACACTACCACTCCCACCGATGGACGGTGCTCAAAGCTATTTCGATCTCGATCTTGATCCACTTGAGTGTTGCATGGACATTTGTTTGTTTTGCACGTGCTTTGGGAGACGTACAGATTGATCCCTATAATGTTTTTATCATTGTTCCACTTGGGCTATTAATCAATGCAATCCCGATTATGCCTGCGGGCATTGGGACAGGCCACATTGCCTTTGCCGCTCTTTTTGACATGTTGGGATCAAAACATGGAGCAGATATTTTCAATCTATTTTTGCTCATTCAGTTTTTTGTGAGCGCTATTGGGGGGGTGGTGTACTTGCGCTTTAGAACGCATGAACCTAAACCGACGCTGGAGTAGGCCCAGTTTTTGCTTATCAATAGACCATGTTCGAACTGAGACCCTTTCAGCGAGAAGCGCTCAAAGCTTTAGAAAATCCAGGGCATGTGATTTGCGTTGCCCCCACGGGAGCAGGGAAAAGCCTCATTTATGAGACCCTGGCAGCACAAATTGGAACTCGAATGCTGTTGGTAACGCCCCTTGCGGCTTTAGCCCGGCAGCAAAAGCGTCTTTTACTCGCAAAAGAAGTCCCCGCTTATACGAAAGAAGATTTTCGGGACTTTGTGGCTGAGCGTCCAAATCATGGAGTGCTAGTCTTAAATCCGGAGTCTCTTTTATTTCCCAGCCGCCATTCTTTGATCCAACAATGGAACCCCCATTTTTTTGTAGTAGACGAATGCCACTGCCTTTGGGAATGGGGGTCAGAGTTTAGAAAGTCCTTTCTCATTTTACCTAAACTCGTACATCAAATGAAAATCCCTAAAAGCCTTTGGCTCACAGCTACTTTACCCTTTGAGGCGAGGACAGAATTAAAGCACTCGCTTCCTCCACCCGTACGTGAACTGGGTCGATTTCAATTTCCTGCTCGAATTTTTCTGTCTCTATTTAAAGTGCCATTGCGAGAGCGCTTTTCTGCTTTGATAGCACTGATTGAGGGTCAGGGATCAGGAATTGTCTTTGTTTTGACCCGTTTGCAGGCAGAGGAGACAGCTCAAGATTTAATTCGAGCTGGGTATCAAGCCGCCTCCTATCATGCAGCAATGAGCTCTGAAGAAAGATTAAACTTAGAAAAGAGATTTTATTTAAGTGAAATTAAAATTTTAGTTTCAACTTCTGCTTTTGGTTTAGGCATGGATTGTTCTCAAGCTAAGTGGGTGGTTTTATTCCAAGCTCCGCCCTCTGTTCTTTTTTTAACACAGGCCATGGGTAGAGTGGGGAGGGGTGTTCTTCGAAATTTTGCTTATGTTTTTTGGGACGAAAATGATTTTAGAATTCTCGAAAGAATGGTGAGAAACTCAGAGCATGCAAAGACAGAGTTTTTTAAGGTCGTCCGGTTTTTTCAGCATCGAGGCTGCGCTGTGAAAAAGTTAAGGGCTTATTTTGAACCCGAAGCTACAGAACCGTGCAGGTCTCAATGCAGTGAGTGTGTGCGTTAAAGACTTATTATATAAGTATTGTTTTAAAATTTAATTGTGTTAGCCTATTGGGAAAGATGTTATTTACTTTCCCTGCATATGCAGGGTGCCCTTAAATCAAGGAGGATTTATATGCGTCAAATTCTTTTGTACTCTATGCTTTTTTTATCCACACTTTTTAATCAATCTCTGCCCTATGCTGCTGTTGAAGCGAAAGCTTCACAGTATGTTGAAGCGAAAGCTTCACAGTATGTTGAAGCGAAAGCTTCACAGTATGTTGAAGTGAAAGCTTCACAGTATGTTGAAGCGATAGCTTCACAGTATAAAGACAAGTCGACCAAACAATGGACTTTTCTGATCTTTCTCAACGGGAAAAACAATTTAGATCCATACGGCGCGATGAATATCAATCAAATGGAAAAAATAGGGTCCACGGATCAGATCAACATTGTTGTCCAGTGGGCAAGTACAGCCAATAAAACAACAAAAAGACTCTACGTTCAAAAGGACAATGACATCAACAAAGTGACCTCTCCTGTGATTCAAGATATGGGCAAAGTAGACATGGGAGATTGGAATAGTTTGGTGGATTTTATCAAATGGGGCTCAGCCAATTATCCAGCTCAACACTATTTTGTGGATGTTTGGGACCATGGCAGTGGTTGGCATTTGGACGCACTTGATTTCAAAAAAATGGCCAGCGGTTATACCCCAAATGACATCAGCTGGGACGATGACACGGGGCACTTTATTTCTACAGAACAATTGGGAATGGCTATGCGGGATGCTTCAGGTTTGATTGGGCATAAAATTGACCTCTACGGAAGTGACGCTTGTTTGATGGCGATGGCCGAAGTGGCCAATGAAATGTCGGATTCGGTGGCTGTTTCTGTAGGCTCCGAAGAGACAGAGCCCGCTGAGGGTTGGCCCTATGACACTTTCCTAAAAAGTTGGGCAGCGATGAAAAATCCTACTCCAGCAGACGTAGCTAAGGCTTTGACAACGGAGTATTTTAACGCCTACCAAGGAGGAGAGTATGGCACTCGTGACGTCACTTTTTCTGCCTTTGATTTGAGCAAAATGGAGTCCGTGCATTCGGCCATCAAACTATTGGGACAAAATTTTTCGACACTCTCTGCAGAAGACCGAAAGAAAATCGTGACAGCTGCAGGTTCAGCTCTCAACTTCTATTATTCGGATTATGTAGATTTTCAAGATTTTATGAAAAAACTCCAAAGTCTTGGGCTCTCTACATTAGGTAACGATGTTTTTGTCCAGGCCAAAACAGCGCTCAGTGATTTTGTGATCCTCAATAAAGTCTCTCCAGGGTATGCCGCTGGTGGAGGACTTGCCGTTTGGCTACCTACTTATATGTCTCAGTATAATCAATATGCGGAGAGGTATAAGAACATAAAATTCAATATCAAAACTGAGTGGGGGAAAACACTCAAGTTCTTACTCGAAGCGGCTCAACTTTAGATACTGATCATTTGAATAAGTTTATTTTGGCGCTCCACTAATTCGGGTACAGTGAGTGTAGACAAGCGATTTAAGCTAAAATCTTCGATCGCGAAACTTGCCATCACACATCCGGAAAGAACGGCGCGCCTCAAAAAAGTGTCCCATTTTTTAAAGTTTTGAGAAACCAGCTCTCGAGTGACACCGGCCTCCGCAAGATAGCCCATAAAAGCCCCCGCAAAGCAGTCTCCCGCACCCGTGGGGTCGATCACTTTTTTTACCGGAAAAGCAGGCGCCAAAAAAAGTGTGTTCCCTGAAAACAAAAGGGCGCCGTACTCTCCCCTTTTGATCATCAAAACAGAAGGCCCCAAAGTGAGGATTTTTTCCGCTGCTTCGAGAATGTTTTTCTTTTTCCCTTCTTGGCCTGCAAGCAAAAAAGCCTCGCTCTCATTGAGCGAAAGAATATCCACTCGTTTTAATGTTTTTCGAAGTTCTTCGGGCTTTCCAGTGATCCAAAAGTTCATGCTATCGCAGGCTATGAGTTTGGGGGCTTTGACTTGATCTAAAACTTTGAGCTGTAAAGTGGGATCAATGTTTCCTAAAAACACATAAGGGGCGTTTTTTTGTGCTTCGTTTAAAATGGGATCAAAATCTTCGAAGACATTCAAAAAAGTCGAGAGGGTTTTCGCTTCGTTGAGGTTTTCATTATAAGACCCCACCCAATGAAAGGTCTTGCCCGAAACGGTTTTGATCCCACTTACGTCTACGTTTCGGTGTGATAGCCATTTGAGATGTGATTTTGGAAAATCATCTCCAACAATCCCCACGGCTTTGACAGGAGCATAAAAAGAAGCAGCAATAGAAAAATAATTTGCAGAACCTCCCAAGACTCTGTCTACGCTGCCCGAGGGAGTAGAGATCGTATCAAAAGCAAGGGAGCCCACTACGAGGATTGAGTTGGTTTGAGTGTTTGTGGCCATGCAAAGAGTTAATCGGTTTCGATAATTTCTGTCAATAGTGGATCGCTCTTGGGTCTAAAAACTGGGGGGGTGATTTTTTAGAAATAGCGTGTCGAGATTTTTCGTCCAGTTTTTTTAGCAAAACTTCGAACGCTTCCCACCCTGCCCCCAAGCTTTCCCATTTGAGAGAGGGTTTGTCTTTATACTGCGAAGTTTGCACTTCGACATACTGCGAAGTTTGCACTTGGGCACCCTTTTTCATAAAAAGGCTTGGAATGCTTTCGTTTAAATCTTCATTATTAAATTTTGCAATCGCAGTTGTATCTTCCGTGATCCAAAACGACCCCTTCGAATCCGTTGTGAGGGGTAAAGAGCGATACATTTTATTGTATCCTTTTGACATTTCTTCTTTTTCAAATCCATAGTAACGAAGCGTTTGAATCAAAAGAGGCCCCGAGGGCCCGTGATTTTGTTTCCACTCACTCAGGATGTCATTGCCTGTTTCAAAATAAGCATATCGTCCGAGCCCAAGAGCACTCAATAAGAAGAAGATTCCAAGAAGTGGTCTTGAACTGCCTTGTGATAAAGCCTGTATTCTTTTTGAAAGAGCAGAGAGGCAACCCACAATGTACTCATAAATACGAACGACCATATGCATAACTCAATCCAAACTTGTCCTGAGACTGTTTGAGGGGAGCCACTTTGCCTGCCAATATAAAGGCACATTTTTTTCTCCATAAACTTTGATTGCTGCATGCTTGGGGGGATGATTGAGCCTGAGCACGAGTGATTTTTCTCTCGCCCTAGGCCAACTCAAAGGCCTAGGTCCAAGCGCGTCGTAAGTTCTGCTAAAGAACAAAAGAGGCAGAGGCTGAGCTAGGTCTGCTTTAGACTCACAACCCTGTTTTACTAGCCACTCCATTTGATTTTTTTTCCATAGTGTGAGGAGTACATCTTGCTCAAAAGCGTCTTTTATAAGCTTTGCCGTCAGAACCTCTCGACTGGAAGGCTCAAGATCTGCCAAGAGCGCAGTTCTTGTCATTTTTACTTGGCGATTTAAGTTTTCTATCTGATTTAACTTTCGATTTAAATCCAATGCTGTTTTCTCAACGCAGCGATCGAGCCGCAACTGTGTTTCGATGAGATGTCGTTCCCTTCTCTGCAGACCTAAGAAACCAAAGAGCGAGAGCACTAAGACAAAATAAAGTGTTCCCAGGAGATAGCTCATTGTTTGGCCTCAATTTTTTTAAATTGAACTTTTTCTAGGATTTTTTTGCATTGAGTTTGGCCTTTGATAAAATGGGCTGATTGGCTAATCAAAAGGGGAACAGGAGCCACTTGCTGAGGGTCTCCCACAAGTTCAGCATGTGTATTTTCAAAAGTATAGTAGATGCATTGAAACCGGTATCGCACGTCACGGACAAAATATGCCGCTCCAAAGCCAATCGGTATAAAGATCAACAAGCTTATGGCAAACTCTGTCAGAACTTGTCCCGCCAAACGCGAGTGTTTCATCAGTTAGAATCACCTATGCTAATATCTTTATTGATGTGGTCCCTGGCTACTTCCAATTTGGTATGTACGGTGACTCCAATCGATCTGACAATCGTAATGCAGGCCACCGAAATTAAGAGCAGTAAAATAATATATTCTGTCAAACCCTGTCCTTTTGTATTTCGAATCATAAGACCTCCAGGAAGAGAAGCTATGCTAAAAGAATGCCAAAACCCATAGCGCGAGCATCCTCCCCAAAGTCTTATTTCCGGACACGGAGTCTGGATTTTGTTTACCAGATTGTTTACCAGATTGTTTAATTGACACTTCAAAAATGGACCGTTATGATCGGAGAAAGATGACAGAAAAACAAAAATTTTTTATCTACGGCCGGCAGGAAATGAAAATCCTCATTACACTCGGAGTTCTCATCACTTTTTTTGCTTTCACGTTGGGCATTCACTTAGGAAAACGCATTGGACCCAAGGGCATGGTCAGTGCTCCCAAAGACCCCACCACTGTCAAAACGCTCTCGGATGTCATTCCGGACCGAAATGAAATCATCGAGCAATCCAAAAATGCCAACGAGGTAGCCGACGAAGAAATCGATAAAGCCTTAAAAGAAGAAGTCGATCGCGCCGCTATTCGCTTAGAAAAACCCAGGCAAGTAGAACTCCCCCATACCGTAAAGGCCCAAACGGTAAAATAAATGAATTCAAAACAAGTCATCGAAAAAGTAGAAAAACCCTGGGGATACGAGCTCATTTGGGCTAAGACGAAAGACTATACTGGAAAAATCCTGCACATTCAAAAAGGGCACAAGCTTTCGCTTCAATACCATCGCGTTAAAGAAGAAACGATTTACTTATACTCTGGTAAAATGACTTTTATTTTTGAACAAGCAGATGGGAAACTCAATGAAATCCAACTCAAAGTGGGCGAAGCTCACCACATCCCTCCTGGAAAAAAACATCGGATGATTGCACTAGAGGATTGTGATGTGTTTGAAGTCTCCACTCCCCACTTAGAAGATGTCGTAAGGCTCGAAGATGGTTATGGGAGAATATGCAAGAAAGTCTAAAAGACCCTGACCTCTATTTAGTCATCATGGCGGGCGGGAGTGGCACTCGTTTTTGGCCCAAAAGTAATTCGAAAAAACCAAAACAGCTTT
This sequence comes from uncultured Bdellovibrio sp., assembly GCA_964490895.1. Taxonomy (GTDB): domain Bacteria; phylum Bdellovibrionota; class UBA1018; order UBA1018; family UBA1018; genus JACRAO01. Next base: position 30,127 of record CAZBEI010000097.1, read on the forward strand.
TGTCGTTCGAAAAAGACCCTTCGCAAACGTTGTTGCGAAAAACTATAAAACGTTTTGAGTGTCTCGTACCCCCAAAAAATCAGATCATTGTGACAACGCAGGCTTTGCAGTCTCAAGTGCTAGAACAAGCGCCTCAGGCTCAAATTTTAGCCGAGCCCCAGGGCAGAAATACGGCTCCCTGTATTTTTTGGGCTGCAAAATATATTGCAAGTCAAAATCCCAATGGGGTCATGCTCGTCATGCCATCTGACCATGTGATCAACGACACAGGAGCTTTTATCCAAACCGTCGAGCTCGCTTGCCAGTGGGCAAAAGCAAATAGCCATTTGATCACTTTAGGTGTAAAGCCCATACGTCCTGAGACAGGATATGGGTATCTAAAACAGGGAGAAAAGCTTTCGCCTCAGTGTCAAAAAGTGGCGGCTTTTGTAGAAAAGCCAAACCATGCCAAGGCCGAAGAGTTTTTCCGTTCTAAAAATTATTTATGGAATGGCGGGATGTTTATTTGGAGGGCATCTGTGATTCTCGAGGCCTTTGCCACGCACATGCCAGAAATGGCTCAAGCTTGGGAACAAAATCACGGCAATATTGAGAGCGCCTACCCAAAACTGACAGCCTCCTCGATTGATTATGGAGTCATGGAAAAAGCAAAAAATGTTGTCACATTTACTTTGGACTGTGGTTGGGACGATCTGGGGAGTTGGGTGACTTTAGAGCACATGGCCGAAGGCGGCATTACCGCAAAAGAATTTGTGTCTTTAGATTCTAGCGGAAACATTATAGACGCCCCCGAAAAATGTGTGGCTGTTTTAGGAGTCAAAGACCTCATTGTGGCAGACCACGGAGGGTGTCTCCTTATTGCCCACAAAAGCCGGGCGCAAGACATCCGAAAAGTGGTCGAAGAAGTCAAAAAGCGCCGCCCGGAGTGGGTTTAAAAATCGGAGAGACAGGGATTCGAACCCTGGATACCCGTTAGGGTATACACGCTTTCGAGGCGTGCGCCTTCAACCACTCGGCCATCTCTCCACGAGTGTGGGCTCATCTTGCCGTAATACGGGGGGTGAAATCAACTCAGATTTTTTCCCTGTCAGATGGGAGTGCAGAAATCATGGGTTACACAACAAACACCGTCTCTGACGAGGCTAAAAATCGAAGCCTATTTTAAAGCAAAATATGGAATCTGATATAAGATAGAGCCAGTTTGGAGTTAGCCAGCTGCTGCCACCTAAACCACGAAACACAAAACCACAGCCACTCATAAATGAGTCGAATTATTTATTCGTGCTTAGATGTTGGTGTTAGGTTTTGATTTGTTGCGGTTTAAAATGGTCAATATTTATCTCTCTTTTTGACTGTATTGTTTTTAGTCTTTGTTGTAGTGTTTTTCCGGTGGGTCAATATTATGTTAGTACTGGAGCTGGATGCGGCGATATAAAGTTAGGGAGATATTACGAATACTTAGAAATGATGGATGGATACTGCTTCGGCAAAGAGGAAGCCATCAGCAATATGCCCATCCCACAAAGAGCGGCTTAGTGACGGTCAGTTTTCATTCGAACAACGATGATCTTCATCCCAAAGTCATCAAGAGTATATTTAAACAGGCAGAGTTAAAGGAAGAAGACGTATGAAAAAAACAATGAGTGTCCCAGTGGTTATTTTAAGAACTCGTACTGGCTTTAGTGCATTTAGCCCTTTGATTGAGGGATGTGTCGCAGCGGATAAAACTATTGATAAGACTCTCCAGAGGATGCGGGAGGCGTTAGAGTTTCATCTCGAGGGGCTTCAATTGTTGAAACAAAAAAAACACAATCAGGCTGATAGGGCTTTAAAAGATACATTCAAAGATTATGGAACTGACGCCTTTTATGCTTCTTTAAAAATCGCAGCCTAAATCTTGCCGTAATACGGGGGGTGAAATCAACTCAGATTTTTTCCCTGTCAGATAGGAGTGATGTTATTCTCAATAGCCATGGACCTATTCTCTAAAAAATATTCAAGATGGGCGGAAAGTTTTTTTGTTTTTTACCTTCTTTGTTTAGGGGGTTTGGGGTGCTCCTTAAGTCCAAATACAGAATCACCCCGTATCAAATTTTCTTTTGAATCTCAAAATAAAAGCAGTTTTTACGTAAAGAGTTTTAGTTTGCAACCGAGCCACGCCAGTGATTTTTCATGCTTTATGGTCAACGTTATGGGGAGCGGAATTCCACCTTTAAAACCTGAGATAGACACGCAGAGTCTTTTGAATCAAATTGCAAATAATCAGTTTTGTTCTTATGCAGGGATCACCTCCGCGCCCATTTTAAATACAGGAGCAAACGTCTCTGTAGAATTATCTGTCCCATCTGGACCTGGGCGAGTGATCCAGGTCATTGGAGTAAATGACGGGCAGCAAAAATATTGCAATTCCAACATTAAAATCAACGGTTTATCAGGAGATTTTAAGGATTCTGAAGGCATTTTTTATGACCTAGGACACGTAAAATTAGACCTTTTTTCAAGTCAAAGTGTATCGATCCCTAACTCCTATGACGCTTTGACAAGTGCTGATCAGGCCAAACACGACGTGAGTTGTTTTTCGGGAGCTGCCCCAAGTCCCAACCCACCTCCTATTGTCACAGGCGTTTTTCCTTCGGAGGGGCTCACAACTGGGGGACAAACGATTACGATTACTGGGTCTGCGTTTCAGCCCTCAGCTCTTGTGAGCATGGGGGGGGCTGCCTGTAGTGGAGTGGTGGTAGATTCTGCCACACAAATCAGGTGCACTACCCCTGCTATTGCTAACAGTGGCTCAGCGACAGTGATGGTGAGCCATTCGGATGGTAATTCTGGGTCGTTTATCAATGGGTATACCTACATTTTAAGTTCAAACCTGTTTTTTTGGTACAAGGCAGATTCTATTGTAGGGGTTCCAGATGGGGGTCCAGTATCAGTCTGGAAAGACGGCAGTGGCAATGGCAATGACGTGAGTCAGGTGGCTGCTGCAGAGCAACCCCTCTATGTGAAAACCTCAAGTGTTTTCAAACCCGCTTTGAAGTTTAATGGGGTAGCTGCTTCAGGCAATAGTCTGAGTAAAACAGTGCCAGCTCCTCAGCCTTCGCCCAGTGATTTTGCTGTATTTTTTGTAGCAAAAGAAACAGGAAATCATGGCGGAACTACTGCTGCCTTTAGTTTTGGATCAAATGGAAAAAATACGGTTTTTTTAGGAGGTGGAAGTTTTACAGACTTTAATTTTGGGAGCACCTCTGGTCTTTTAGCTTTTCCCGCCCTTTGGCCCACAGACATTTATTTTTATTGGTCGGTCTTAGTCGCAGATGCCACTAGCAGCACTGGTGTGACCGTATTTAGAAATGGGATTTCGCTAGGCAATGGAGCTCCAAACGGAGCAGTTGGGATGGGTGGGGCATTGAGCAAAATTTTAATAGGGCAGGCTTTGAACTCTGTTTCCCCCCCTTATGATCCCGATCCAGGGTCCTATTTTCTAGGAGAAATAGCAGAAATAATTGGCTATAAAGCGAATGTCTCTGCTGAGAGACTAAAAATCGAAGCCTATTTTAAGGCGAAATATGGACTCTAATATAAGATAAATACAAAATGCCTTTTATTCTCAAAAAAACAATCACTGAAACTTTCTTTGAGCGAGCCAAACTCACTCCCCATGCAATCGCATTTCAATATAAAAACCAGGAAAAATCCTGGACTAAGGTGAGTTTTCAGGCTTTTTTTGAGGAATGCCGCAGAGTTTCCTTTGGACTTATGGGTCTTGAAATTCGCCCTCAAGACAAAGTAGCTCTCATATCTAACACCCGCTATGAGTGGACTCTGGCTGATTTTTCGATTCTTGGAGCAGGTGCCATCACCGTTCCGATTTATGCCTCCAATACTCCCGAAGATGTCGCTTATATTTTGAACCATTCTGAAGCCAAAGTGGTTTTTGTAGAGAACGAAACCCAGTTCAAAAAATTACAAAAACAAGACCTCCCTCACCTCAAAAAAATTATCCTCTTTGAAGGCACAGCTCAAAATGGAGCCCTCACACTCGAAAGCTTGAAAGAGCTTGGGAAACTAGAAGAAGCTAAAACCCCCGCTCTCTTTGAATCACGGCTCTTAGGCTCAGAGCCCAAAGATCTTGTAACTCTCTGCTATACCTCTGGGACCACCGGAGTCCCTAAAGGAGCCATGCTCTCTCACGAAAACTTTATGAGCATGTTAGAAAACTGTGTCCATGCTTTTTCAAAAACGCTCAAGCCAGAAAAAGAAGTGATTTTATTTTTTCTTCCTTTTTCCCACATTATCGGAAAGGCCGAATCATTTGCCACCCATGTCTTTGGGTGGAAAGGTGCATTTGCAGAATCTCAAGACAAGCTCATGGAAAATTTAAACGAAATCGAACCCACTCTTATTTTTTCGGTGCCTAGGATTTTTGAAAAAGCTTGGGCTAAAATTTCTCAAAAAATAGAGATGAGCTCTACTTTTAAAAGAAGCCTTTTTAATCATGCTTTGCATGTGGGACATCTTTGTCATTTTGGAACCCCTTCTTTGACAGACAAAGCAAAATATTCTTTGGCAAAAAAAATTTTATTCCAAAAAATAACAAAAATATTTGGCGGGAAACTCAAATTTGCGGTCTGTGGTGGAGCACCATTACCACAAAAGCTTTCAGAAATTTTTCAGGTTTTTGGACTCACACTCTTAGAAGGATACGGACTTACAGAGACCTGCGGACCCATCACTCTCAATACCCCCACCCACAAAAAGCTAGGCGCTGTCGGAAAGCCCATGCACGATGTCTCGATTAAAACTGCAGAGGATGGAGAAATTCTCCTCCAGTCTCGCTCTGTTTTTCGTGGATACTATAAAATGGAAGCAGAGAGTGTGGCTGTTTTAGAAAATGGATGGTTTAAAACAGGAGACATTGGACACATTGACCTTGATGGTTTTTTACAAATTACTGATCGCAAAAAAGACCTGATCATTACAAGTGCTGGAAAAAATATTGCCCCGCAAAAAATTGAGAGCCTCATTAAGATAAGCAAGTACATCAACCAGTTTATGGTCCATGGAGATCGAAGAAATTACCTGACAGCACTTGTCACTCTCAACAAAGAGCTCGTGATCCATTATGCGCATCAGCGAAAAATTTTGTTTAGCGATTATTTTGAACTCATTAAAAATCCAAAAATACAAAACCTTATTCAAGCAGAAGTAGACCAGGTCAATGACAAATTGGCGAGTTTTGAAAAAATTAAGAAATTTACCATCCTGCCCTCTGATTTTTCGATTGAGACTGGGGACATGACCCCCTCCATGAAGATCAAAAGGGGTGTGGTGGCACATAAATTTAGGCTTGAACTGGATCGGATGTATTCTTGACTAAAGCCTAAATTCAAGATACTGAGGTTAATTATGGCTAGAGTTACAATAGAAGACTGTCTTAAAAACGTGGATAATATGTATGAGCTCGTGCATTTGGCTACAAAAAGAACGAGACAGCTTTCTAAAGGTGCTGAACCTTTAGTCAAAAGTAAAAACAGAATCGTCGTCACCGCCCTGCGCGAAATTGCCGTTGGAAAAGTCCGCGCAGGTTATGACAAAGCTCCAGACACCCTAGAAGATTTCCCCTCAATTACAAATTAATTTGACAAGGCAGCGGGTAACAAAACAGACCCAACACTAACGGCTTGTCAAATAATTGAGTTGCAGCTACTCTTCAAAAATGTCTCTTGAATTACAGAGTTTACAAAAAGCCATAGAATCATATAAAAACGCAGTAGCCTTTGCTCTCAATCCAGAAAAGATGAAAAGTCTTTCCTTAGAAGAAAAAAACACTGTGAAAGCTGGAGTCATCCAAAATTTTGAATTCACTTTCGAACTTTGCTGGAAATTTATGAAACGTTGGCTATCTCTTAATTATATTAATGAGTCTTCTTTGGATGGGATGTCTAGAAAAGAACTTTTTAGAATCAGCGCTGAACATAAGCTCATACAAAATACTGAAAAATGGTTCCAATACAATAAGGATAGAAACAGGACATCACATATTTACGATAGCGACATAGCAGAGGATGTGTTTAGCACAGCCATCGAATTTTTGGATGATGCCAAGTATTTATTCCAAGCACTTCAGAAACACAATGATTGACATAGAACAAACCCATTTGGCAATTGTAAAAAAAATTTTAAAAAAAAATGTTCCTGGCTATGAGGTTTTGCTTTTTGGAAGCCGAGTACAGCAAACAGCAAAAAAAACATCTGATTTGGACATCGCTATCAGAGGGAGTGAAAAAATGGATAAAAAAACCCTCTATCAACTCCAAGATGATTTTGAAGAATCTGACCTTCCTTTTCGAGTAGATATCATAGATTGGCATTCAATTTCAAAATCGTTTCAAAATGTCATCAAAACAAAATACAAAGTCCTGTGTCTATAAACATAGGGAATGCAGGGGCGCCCCCATTCCCTAAAAAATTAATTTGACAAGTCGCAACAACCCGCTGTAGTGCCTTTATTCAGTGTGTGGTTCCTATTTTTATGGGTAGGAATTGAAAGGGGAATTCTTATGAAGCGGCTTGCCTTTGGGCATTTCTGTGCGGTGTTTCTGTTTTTTTCCACACAAAGCTTGCTTGCGGATGATTTGCCAGAGGATTTGTTGTCTGAAGACGTGATCGATAAATCTCAGCCGCCTCCCATAGAATATAACAAAAGAGATGGATTTAAAGAAGTAGAAAAAAACTGCTTTGAGCCTTCCTTTAGTGAACGCCAGTGCACATTTGAAAAGAATAAAACAATTTTAAAAGATATTGATAAAAATAAAGACACAAATGCTTCT
>CAZBEI010000098.1:0-4290 GCA_964490895.1 uncultured Bdellovibrio sp.
CGCTTTTGTAGTCTCATTAGACAAGACACAGAAATCCTTTTCGCATGTAATGGCCTATCATTGGAAAGATTTCTTAGATCTATTTTTAAACAAAGCCCTATGATTTCAAAAACATCCCCACCTACACTGGATCATCCGAGACACAACTAGACTGGCCGCATTATGCTGTTGAAATTACAGGCTTGACGCAATTGCTGCTGTCAAACTCGGGATTTACTGCAGCAGCGTGTACGGGAGCTAACTTGGTGGGCTCCATTAACCGTGGCAATGTAATCGAAAGATTCTACAGCCCAGGCTTCACACTCGAACAAGTCAAAAACATTGCAGGCGCAAGTCCTCTTTGCAACTAGCCCTACCACGTAAAAAGGAAGTTGCCGGTAAGAGTAAAGAAGTTCCCCGTTAAGTTTGGAATTCCAAGAGAGGGCTGAAAATCTCCACTAAAGGTATCACTAAAGTTAGCAGTGTAGAATCTCCCCTCAATTGAGAAAAAGATCTTTCTCGGTTTGATTGGGAACTCTAAACCGCCCCCGATATTGAGTCCTAAGGCATTGTCTGAAGAAGGAATTCCAGTTAATCTTGAATTCTCTGTTTTATAAAAAATTCCACCGCCAATGGTAAGATAAGGATTTGCAAAAGTAATAGCTGCAGATAAATTTTGAACATCAAAATAATACTTTACAGCCATCCCGACAAAAACCATGTTGACATCTCGATGGTCATCTCCCTCAACGGACTTGAACTCATAAAAATGCGAAGCAGAAAAAAGGCCGAGATCAAAGGCCAAGTTAAAATCAAACCAGTAGTGAATCCTAAAATCAATGATTGGGAACCCCTTTTGCCAAAGTAGCCCTCTATTGCCCGTGACACCCTCCAGTCCTGTGCCAAGGCTGACTCCAAAAAACCGTCCATGTTGTAAAAATTGAGTGTCTTCGTTTTCTTCAGACTCCTCATTAAATTCTCCATATTCAGTATAGGGGGTTGTTGAGAAATCTTCTTCTTCAGGGATCAAAGTTCGATCTGCAGCCACTGAAAAGGGCAGGGGACCCAGTAGCAGAAATGCGATTAAAAAAAATTTAAAAATAAAAATGAATTCCCGCATTGAGGAAACTCACTCCCAGCGTTTTTAAAACAAATGTACCGCTCAAATTAGTAAAGCTCACTCCTGTTTCCATCGAAAAACCAAGACTCTCCACTCCTGGGATAAAAGCCTCCGCTCCAAATCCTGTCAAAAACTCCACCCCCGTTTTACTGCTGGCACTCACAAGACCCGCACCGAGCGTAAAATAAAAATTGAGATTGGTTTCGTAAAATAAGTTTTTAAATCCTTTGAGTGCTGCAACTGAGTTGCCAGGGGTAGAAGTGGAGGCTCCAAAGACAAGCTCTGTTCCCAACTCTCGATTGAGAGCATATTTCAAACTGACTCCAGGCACACCGTTTGGAGCTGCAAAATTAGAAAACTCTGCGTTATAGCCAATCCCAATCCTGCCTTGGGTGTCTTTAGCATGTGCTGGCGCTTCCACTTGAAAATTTACCAAAAGGAGTAAAAAGGGGAGGTGTTTTGACTTCATAAGCTTATCTATTAGGGTAACCGTCCCCTTTCTTTTTGACAATAAGAGAAGAGTTCTTTAAACAAGGAGTATGGCGATAGAACGAAAACAGCTAAAAAAAAATGACCCATTTGCTTTGCAAGTCAGAGGGCTTTTAAATAAAGTGGCCGAAGAGCGCAGAGCTTTTTTGCTAGGCTTAGTGCTTGTTTTGGGTGTTGGGCTAGGGCTCACTTTCTGGATGACTCAAAAACAGGCAAAAGCCGTAAAAGGACGTGACGCGTTATTTTTAGCAAAAAAAACCCTAGAAACCGAGTCAAAAGCTGCTTCTGGAAAAAAAATAACCCTAGAGCTGGACCTAAAAAATGGGCTCAAGCAACTTCAAGAGGTTTCTAGTCGATTCTCTGGAACAAGGGCAGGATTGGATGCCAATCTCATCTTGGGAAATCTTTGCTTAAAGAATAATCAGCCTGAAAATGCTGTCTCTTGGTATCAAAAGAGCTTAGCTCAAGCAACCGAGCCTTTTGAAAAAGCATTGATTTTATCTTCTTTAGGATACACTTTTGAAAGTCTAAAAAAATTTCAGGACGCACTTTCGTATTTCGAAAAATCACTGAACTTAGGAGAAGAGGGGATCAAAGGCGATCTCCTTCTTGCCATCGCTAGATGTTACGAAGAACTCAAAGATGTACCTAAAGCACGGAGCACATATGATCGAATCCTTTCGCAACTTCCAAACACCGAAGTTTCCAAAAAAGCAGAAACACTCAAATCTCAGATTTAGTGGGTATGTTTTAGCTGTTTTATTTTTAGGGTGTGCAGGAAAAAATATCCACACAGGGCTAAAACCTAATCCCCTGATTTTAGTCAGACAATGGACCTTGCAAACTCATGGACCTTTTGAGGCTGGGGATCGGGGCACAGAGTTCTCTAATCCCATAGGAATCGAAAATACTTTGGTTTTTGGAAACCAAAGTCATGGGCTAACTTCCCTTTACCCAAGCCTGATGCAGACCCGGTGGAGTTTGCCCATCCCCAAAGGAGTACTCAGTGAATTAGCTGTAGATCAAAATAATATTTATTTTGGCGGTGGAGATGGCTTTTTATATTGTGTGAGTGCCGAAAATGGACGAGTTCAGTGGCGGTATGATCTCCATAACCCCATCATCTCTAAGCCCACTTTGAGTCAGGGCAGGGTGTTTGTGACTACATCAGATGACACCGTTTATGCCTTTGATGCAGGCACTGGCAAGTGGCTTTGGCATTACAGGAGACGAACCTCATCGAATGCTTCTATCATGGGTGCAAGCTCTCCCTTGGTGGATGGAAATGATGTTTTGGCAGGTTTAAGTGATGGTTTTTTAGTGGCTCTTTCGTTGCACGAAGGCCATCTCAAGTGGGAGAAAAAACTTCATCAAGGGTCAAAATTTACAGATGTCGACGCACACCCTGTTTTAGAGCAAGACGTCCTCTATATTCCATCTTATGACGGGGCTCTTTATGCACTCAAAAAACAAGATGGAACAGTATTATGGCGATTTGATGCGGGAGGAAGTAAGCAGGTTGTGCTCGATCATGAGGTGCTTTATTTGCCGTCTTCGGAGGGCAAGATCTATGCTTTGCAAAAGAATAATGCAAAAGTCTTATGGAAATTTGAACTCGACGCAGGGACTCCTACAGCGCTTGTTTCTACTGAAAAATATTTAATCTTTGGGTCAAGCCACAGGTATTTTTATGCCTTGGATAAAAATACAGGTGTGGCTCTCTATCGGTACGATGTGGGCTACGACAATGGTTTTTATGGTTCACCGTATTTTGATGCCTCATTGAATCGGCTCTACGCTCTTTCGAGTGCTGGAAATCTTTATTCGTTTGAGATCAGAGCACCGCTAAAAAAAGAAAGACCTCATGCACCTCTCTTTGAGTTTTAGACGGCTTCTTATTTCTGCAGGAACGGCATCGTTGGAATCGGGGCCAATTCTGCCAATGTTTTTAATTTTTTGGTGACCCCTAAGTTTTGGTTTTGATCATAACTAACTACTTGATACAATTAAGTTTTAAATAATGCTATTATTAAAATTGTAATAATAACCTTATTTATATATATTTAGTATAAGGAGTGCAAGCATAAGGAGCGTAAGTATGATAAAAAAACTAACTGCCATTGGGAGCAGCTATGCACTGCTCCTGGATAAGCCTATTTTAGAACTCTATAAAGTTGAGCCCAAAGAAACTGAGTTTGAAATCATTCCCGAGGCAGATGGACTGAAAATTCGTCCTATTCGCAAGAACAGTCAGAAGGAAAAAATTAAGGAATTGACAGCTGAGTCCCATAAAAAATTCGGAAAAATGTTTAAAAACTTGGCTTAGTAGCGCACCCCCATGGAACCAAAATTTCTCACCCTAGACGAAATTCTTGAATTGCATGAAGACCTCATCAACACCTATGGAGGCTCTCATAGTGTAAAAGATCAAGGTCTTTTGGAATCAGCCTTAGCACAACCCGAAGCAAGTTATGCTGGCTTATTGCTTTGCAAAGACCTCTATGAAATGGCTGCAGCCTATCTTTTTCACCTCGTTCAAAATCATCCCTTTCATGACGGGAACAAACGTATTGGAGCACAGGCCTCAAACATTTTTTTAGGGCTCAATGGGATAATTCTCACTGAAAGCTGCGAAAAATCTTTCGAAACCATAGTCTTATCTGTTGCAAAGGGTAAGTCTCAAAAAACAGAAATTGCTGAAT
>CAZBEI010000099.1:0-37182 GCA_964490895.1 uncultured Bdellovibrio sp.
GTGACAGAGTTTAGTGAGTTTTTTTGAATATTTTTTAAAAAATATTCAAAAAAACTCACTAAACTCTGTCACTTGCTATACAATCAAAACCCATGAGTCATTACTATTCTTCAAAGAGAATTTTAGTTACAGGTGGAGCTGGATTTTTAGGATCTCAATTGTGTGATCTTTTGATTGCAAAGGGACATGAGGTCCTTTGTTTAGATAATTTCTTTACAGGTTCTAAAGCAAATATTTCGCATTTATTAAAAAATTCGAAATTTGAGTTGATTAGAGGAGATGTCACTCATCCCCTAAGGATTGAGATCGATGAGATTTATAACTTAGCTTGTCCGGCCTCACCTGTGCATTACCAATATAATCCTATTGCCACAATAAAGACTTCGTTCTTGGGCACAATGAATATGCTAGGTGCGGCAAAAAGGAGCAAAGCTAAATTTTTCCAGGCTTCTACAAGCGAAGTTTATGGAGACCCCAAAGTTCATCCTCAAAAAGAGTCTTACTGGGGGCATGTCAATCCCATTGGAGTGAGGTCTTGTTATGACGAAGGCAAAAGAGCGGCAGAAACTCTCTGTTTTGATTATTATCGGACCCATAAAGTTAAAATAAAAGTTGCTCGAATTTTTAACACTTACGGTCCAAGAATGAATCCAGAGGATGGGCGAGTGGTCTCAAATTTTATTGTTCAGGCGCTGAAAGGAGAGCCCTTGACTGTTTATGGAGAGGGAAAACAAACTCGTTCTTTTTGTTTTGCAGATGATTTAGTCGAAGGTTTTATCAGGCTGATGGACTCCGCAGACTCCATCACTGGACCTATCAATTTAGGAAATCCTGGCGAATTTACTATTTTGGAACTGGCAGAAAAAGTTTTAAAACTCACGGCTTCGAAATCAAAAATTGTTTATAAACCTTTGCCTAGTGACGATCCACTGCAGCGATGTCCGGATATCAGTCTTGCCAAAAAAGAGCTGCGTTGGGAGCCTCAGGTTGGATTAGAAGAAGGCTTGAAAAAAACAATTCCTTATTTCAGAGAGCTTCTCAAAAGTTAATATGGATAATACAATGCTTGGGATTATTGGTGGATCTGGACTTTATCAGATGGAAGGGTTGGAGAGCGTTCAAACTCAAGCGGTAGAAACTCCCTTTGGCCCCCCATCGAGCGCGCTTGTATTGGGGCATATCGGCCATAAAAAAATTGCTTTTTTACCCCGCCATGGAAATCACCATGAGCTTTTGCCGTCTGAAATCAATTATCGAGCAAACATTTGGGCTCTCAAATCTGTGGGGGTAAGAGAAGTGTTGAGTGTGTCGGCAGTGGGAAGTTTAGATGAAAAAATAGCACCCGGTGATTTTGCAGCCGTGTCTCAATATTTTGATTGGACGAAGGGCAAAAGGGTGGGGAGTTTTTTTGGAGAGGGCTTGGTAGCACATGTTTCTACGGCTGAACCTGCCTGTTCTTTTCTGAGCCTAAAGCTTGAGAAAATTTCTGAGATTTTGGGCTATCCACTGCACACCGGAAAAACCTATGCCTGTGTGGAGGGACCCAGGCTTGGAACAAGGGCAGAGAGCCTATTTTTAAAGCAGGCGGGGTGTGATTTAGTCGGGATGACCAACTTGCCTGAAGCTTTTTTGGCCAGAGAAGCGCAGCTCTGCTATGTTACCTTAGCGGTGGTCACGGATTATGATTGTTGGCTAGAAGATCCCTCAAAGCATGCAAGTGCAGATCAGATTTTGAAACTTTATAAAGAAAATTTGGATAGGATTAAAATTCTTATTAAGAAATTTGTAGCAGGAGATGAAAACTCTGCAGAGTGTTCTTGCAGGAACGCTTTGAGCAGTGCGTGGGTGAGACCTGTATCTGAGCTCAACGATGATAAAAAGAAATGGCTGGCATTTTTGTCATTGTGAGCTGTCAATGTGAGCTGTCAATTGTTTGACGTTTGTGTAAAAAAATATTGTCTAACTTCATTTTAACCAGTTAGAATAAATTAAACTTATCATTACAACAAAACAACAAACGGGGGCGTGTTCTATGTCTAGTCAAGAAAAAATGAAATCAAAATTTTATAAAACTGTGATCATGAGCATCATGGTTGGGGGTATTTTTATGAATTGCCAACCCAGTGCTGTCAATGACAAAGCGGGTGGAAGCAATTCGATCCAAACCGTCAATGTTGCAAAGCCCTCAATAGACGATTTGGCAGTGCTCAATGATTTTGGTCTTGCGGAAGATTCTACTGCAGAAATTGAAAATCCAGCTCTGAATTATGGGTCTAAGTCTATTTCTTTTGAGAATGAAGACGACGCTGGACAGTTTCCAGGGGGCATTGGGAAGCGAGCCTCTAAGTCAGGGCACATTGCCATTTCTACGGATGATCAATTGGTGGTTACAGCGAATCCAGATTCAAATAGTATTGCGATTTTTAATGCGAGAACTTTTGAGAGAACTGCACTTCTCACAACAGGCAATGAGCCCACCGCCGTGGTGATCAATCCGGATTCAAAAACAGCTTATGTTGCAAATCGTGCTGATGCGACCGTTGTAAAAATCAATAATATCGACACTTCGAATCCCACTTTGGGAGAAAAGGCCAATGTAGGTTCAGAGCCCACAGGATTGGCTCTCAGTCCAACGGGGTTTCTCCTCTTTGTAGCAGAATGGGGCCAAGGCCGAGTCAGTGTGATTGATACAAGGTCCATGAAGGTGCGGCGTCGTTTGCATGCTCCAGCTCAACCTTATGCAATCGCAGTGACCAATAACGGCAACAGGCGCGATGATGACGAAGTCGTTGTAATAACTGAATTTTTTGGAAGAGTAAAACCCGGAGGAGCAGGAGAAACCAAAGATGATGGTCGAATTGGACAAGTTCTCTTCTATCGAGTGGGGGATTTGACACAATTCAATCGTATTACATTTCAGCCAGTAGAAACTGGTTTTGCTACCGCACTTAAGAAACTTGCTGGACAAAAACACTTTGCCTCTCCCAACCAGCATTATTCTGCTGGGATTTGGGGAGAAAAAGTCTATGTCACTTCTATTTCAGCTTCTCCTGAGGCTGATCAATTTGTAAAGGCAGATGGGACAAATGCTTTTTTTCAACCCTTTGGGAATGTTTTTCCTGTGGTCTATATTGGAAATCTAAACAAAGGAACCGAAGATCGCAGTGGAGCAGGTTCAGGAAATTTGACAAAGCAAATCTTAGCGAAATTTAGTGACCCCGTGGCACCGGACGCAAATGTCAGTTTTATCGGAGACATTGTTGATATCGAGTTTTCTCCAAAAGAGAGCAAAGCAGAAGGAGCAGCTGTGGGTTATGTTTTGTCTCGTGGGGGAGATGTTTTGCAAAGAGTGACTTGGAATTCTGGAGCCGGAACAACGGATCTTGGATTGAGGGGCGATATTAAGCCCATTTCGCTCAATCCTGGCAATGGAAAAAAATGCCAAAACCCGTTGGGTGTTGCAATTGATTTAAATAGCAACAAAGCCTATGTCAACTGCTGGGTCAGCCGCACGATGGCCGTGATTGATTTGAAAACTCAAGAAGTTCTTGCCACTCCAGCAACAGCAGCCCCTCCAAAAGGTCCTGACGAAATCGCTGTGAACAAAGGAGCACGATTTTTTTATACAGGCACGGGGAGGTGGTCCAAGAATTCAGTTTCTAGCTGTGCGTCTTGTCACTCGGATGGTTTGACAGACAATATTACATGGGCGTTTAATGCAGGACCAAGACAGTCTGTTTCGCTCGATGGATCATTTTCTAAGGGCCCAGATGGAGTAAAGAAACAACGTATTTTTAATTGGTCTGGAATTTTTGACGAAATTCATGACTTCGAAAGAAATACGCGTGGAGTTCAGGGTGGATTTGGAGCGATCACCCAACCCAAAGCAGGCAATGATGATCAAGGAATTCCCTTCGTATGTAAAAACGCAACAACGGAGCAACAAAAAGATATAGCTCCTTTGGCAAATCTAGGAAAACCAATGCGCGAATTACAAGATGCGCTGCCCACCTGCCCTGCAGACAGCCCCAGAGATTGGGATGCGATCGAAGCTTGGATTAAGCAAATTAGACCTCCACATGCTCGTCATATTGGATCCAGAGGGAGAGAGTCTGCAGCTCGTGGCAGAGAGTTGTTTATACAAGGAAAATGTAATTCTTGTCATGGAGGTTCAGGGTGGACTGTTTCTCGCAGATTTTGGGAACCTAAAGCTGCACTCAATGCGGATTTAGATAAAATACCTTTTACTCGCCCAGCCAACTTTCCTGAAAACTTAAATGCAAGCCAGACTTTTGATACTTTCGCAACCCAATTTTCAGTAGATAATTTTAATTTTGAGGGAAAAGGAAAGGCGGGTGTAAAGAGTGTGGCCTGTGTTATTCGAAATGTGGGAACCTATGGAATTCGAAGGGGGGATGGCTCTTTGGATTTTGATGGGACAAAGGATTTTGAACTTCAGGTCAATCGAGGCAATACGGCAGCAGGAAATTTCGGATTCAATGTACCCTCACTCTATGGATTGGGCACAGGGGCTCCCTATTTTCATCATGGTTTAGCAGCCACGCTTGACGATGTGGTCGCAGATCCTCGTTGGAATGCACATTTGACAGCTGGAAATCGAGATTTTCTAAAAAATGTCTCAGACGAAGAATTAATTCAGGCTCGAAGAGACCTCAAGCGATTTTTGCTTTCGATTGATTCAAAAGCAGACGAGGTCCCTTTGCCCGCTGAGGCAGATCTTTGTCCAAAGGTATGCCTTGCCAAAGAAAACTGCATTTAAGCCTTTTTGAGCAGAATCTATGGTTACTATGTGAAGAGTTAGTGCCTTTTCTTTTTGTAGCGCGCTTCGTTTGGATTTTCTCTCTGTTTTTTGAGATAACGTGTTTTTGTGAGATCTTCTGGGACTGGAAAACTAAACACTTCCATCAAAGCGATCAGAATAGTGTGGTCCCACTGGTCAGGTTGCGCATCTAATATTTTTTGAATAGCCTCATGAGCCGTGCAGCCTTCGGGAGAGTTTGGATTTTTAATAGCATAGTTGCAAAATTCATTTGCCATCGAAACAACTCGTGCCATGGGGTGGATGGAGTGTTTTCTTAGCCCAACGGGATAGCCCTGACCTAAGCAGTTTTCATGATGTTGTAAAATAATTTGTAAAATATCTTGGGGGATTCCTTTGACTCGTTTTAAAATTTCCATTCCTCTCAAGGGGTGGGATTCAATAATTTTTATTTCTTCGATGGTACAATCTTTTTTGGGTTTTTCGATAATGTCTCGATCTATTTCTTTTTTACCTACATCATGGAGCAATCCTCCAATGGAAACCTTGTAAATATTGCTTACAGAAGTCCATTTTAAGGCTTTTCCAATCATTGCGGAATAGCTGCTGACGCCCAAACAATGAGCATAGAGAAAATTGGTGTGATCATTGAGTAAGGTGAGCAATGTAAAAAGATCTTCTTGTTCTGTAATGGTAGACACGGTGGCTTCGACCACTGTTTTGGCATAATCAAAAGAGGCTTCGTTTACTCCATTCATATAGATATCTTCTAAGATCAGTTCGTTTGTGTTTTTTAAGAATTGAAACTTTTTATGTTTATTTATGCCAGCTGCTTGGCTTACGGCTGGAGCTAGGATCATGTTAAATTCTATGTATTTACTAAAGTCTTCCTTTTTTAAATAGAGGTATTTTGTATTTTTTTCCTTAAAGGATTTGATCCTTTCGGGAGTAATATCAGAACCCTCGCGGGCAATTTTAATGTATTTATAATCAGAAAGTCGTACGTAGATATCGTATTTCATCTCTTTTCCTGAGACAAAATCATCGATGTCAATTTTGCAATATTCATAGTCATAAGTTTCTTTTTTAATGACTTCTTCGGGTTTTTGTTCTCCGAGTAGACTTCTTAAAGCATCTAATAAGACCTCTTTTTTGAAGGGTTTGGTGATGTATTTGGCAGCGCCTAGGTCTAAGAGTTCGCCCTCGATGCCTATTTCTGGGTAGCCTGTCATGAGGATGATGGGGATAGGCTGTGTTCTTTTGATAAAGTGCATGAGCTCGATGCCGTTGCTCTCAGGAAGTCGGATGTCACTGATGACTAAATCGCACGTTTCTAAACCTAAAATGCTTTGAGCTACGCGTCCGTTTTGTGCTTCGAGTACTCGATAGCCTTGAAGTTCTAACGATCGTCTCAAGACACTTCTAAAGGCTTCGTCATCTTCTACAAGCAAAATTTGTTTTTCAGTGCTGAGTTCGGTCATGTTCTAAGGCCCAAGGATCTATTATATGACAGGAAGTACTCTTGATTGAGGTTTTTTTTTAAAATTTATTTGTCTCCTTACTGCTAGGCCTACTCCTAGGGTCATATCTTTGGCGGGGCGGTTGAATAAAGATGGAAGTGCTGTGTCATTTTAATCAAAGTGAGCGCGTGTGTTTGATCCAATGGGATAGGACAGATACCAGGACTAATAAAACCAAGATCGGATATTTTTTACTCATAAAGTTTATTTTAATTTTAAGGAAGTAAAGAAGTTCTCAAATTCGCTTAGCTGAGAGTCAAACTTTTCTGGTCTTGAAACATACATGAGGTCATAGACACAGTCTTTTTGTTGAAGAACGATGGCTCTCAATTTCATATCTTGCCCATTGAGCTTTCCATGAACCGTTGTTTCAAGAGCAGGGGTTTGGTGGAGGGTGGTTTGTTTTTCTGTCTGTGTATGGATATCTGAAATGCCCATCAGGAGGAGTTTTGTAAAATCTTGAAGGCTTTGTTTTTTGTTTTCATAACTTTTTCGGCAGGCTGAGTTGAGTGAAATGATAGAAGAGGTTTTTTTTGACTGAAAAGAAATATCAGAGATGTCCGATGCCGATTCTCTTTCTTCGGGTGTAGATTCGTTCTGCTGTTCTACTTTGATCCAATCTGGGTTTGATTCGGAGAGGTTTAACACCTTGTAGTTGCTTGATTTTTCTTCGACCGGTCTGACATTTCCGATCAAAAGAGAGCAACTGGAAAGGAATAAGCAGGAATGGGTGACTAAAAAGATTATGAGATTGCGCGTCATTAGAATACAAATCTCACTCAAAAGGGATGAAAAATCAAGGAGCTTTTATTGACTTACAGAGATGTCCACCTGCCAGTTTTTGACCGCTCGCTGTAGTGGTCTTTGACGGAAGGCTAGAAGTTTCTACTCTTTTTGGCCCACCTCACAAAAAGTTCTAGGATAAAATTTCCTATGATATTCGCCAATTAATTAAATAAATATTAAATATCATAGATTTGGCATTGTGTTTGCTTTAAGATTATAGAGAGAACTCTTTTTGCCATGATGGCAGATAGGAAAATAATGAGCAGGAAGCTCTGGATCATTTCATTTGTTTTTTGTCTTTTTTTTAGTCCGAACGCAAAGTCTGCGTTATTAGAATTCCATCACTTCAAAACTCACAGTCGGTTGACTGCTTATATTGATCCTTCGACAGACGTTGAATTGAAGGATAAAAAAAATGGGTTTGAACTCCTGATCAAAGGGGCAAGTCGCTCTGATTTGAGCGCTGCCGAATTAGAAAAATTTAAAAATGACAACGGCCGGTTATCAACTCTTGATTTAAAGGAAAACTCACAGGGAGTAAAAATTACTGGAACGTGGAAATTTCCGGACGGAAAAGAAGAATTGGCCTTCGCAAAAATGGAACACTTTGAATATCGAGATAAAAACCCCTCTCGTTATGTCCTTGATTTCTGGATTAAAAAGGGACCCACCCTTTTGCAGTCAAAGGCAGTCGCAAATAAAAAGAGAAAGCTAGACCTCCAAAATAAGTACACAAACTTAGCTAAAACAAGGGCCATAGCAAGAGCGTCACACCAAAAGGTCCAAGAGGAGTTAGAAGAAATTGTCAATTATTGTAGTCAGAATTTGGATGAAAAAAATGAAGTTTTCTTGCCCTTCTATCCTATTCATGAACCTGTGCAGTTTAAAAAATGGTTTGGGATCAATCGCCCAGATCAGGACTATGTTTACTCAGATATTCAAGGAGAAACGCAAGAAATAAAGTACGTCCGATTGTCCCTCAGCCTCTATAAAAAAGGAAATCCTGCATTGACTATAAAAGTCATTGAATTTTTAGAAAAAGAGTTTCCGCTGTCGCCTTATTTTGGAGAGATTCTGTTTTTGAAAGCCAATGCCCTATTAAAGTTAAATTTAAAAGTACAGGCCAGAGAGGTCATGCAACAGATTCTCATTGAGAAAAAGGACGCAAGGGCAACTCTCCAGACAGCCATTTTTATGGCAGCAGAAAGTTATGAGCGTGGAGCCTATCTTTTGGCTCTAGAGAATTTTCTGTGGTTGATTGAGAATAATCCAGAGCATCCCTTGGGGTGGGTTTTCCATTTGGCCGCAGCGGAATCTCTCTACCAGCTCAAACAGACCGATCGAGCAGCTAAGGAGTATCAGTGGGTTTTGCTCAATGCAAAAGACAAAAAGGTCGGTGCAGAGGCTGCTTTGAGGCTTGGCGACCTTTACCTTTTGCGCCTTGAGCATGATCGAGCTTTGGCTTCGTATTATCAGGGTATAAAAAATTTCGCCGAAGAGGCCCAAAGCTTTCCTTCCGTGCACATTAATCGAGCTGAGAGTCTTTATTGGCTCAAACAATTTGATCGCGCTGAAGAAGCTTTTAAAAAATTTTTGGAAGATTACTCTGGGCATCCCGCGGGCTGGAGAGCAACTTATCGATTGGGCGAAATTTATGCACGAAAGAATGAAAGCAGATCAAGAGCAGAATCTAGAAAATGGTTTTATGAGACGATTAACCGTTATCCCCTCAGTCCTGGGGCGACTCTGGCGAGAATGCAGCTCATTCCCTGTGTCGATCATGGGGGATTGGATTTTGAAGGTGTCAAAACATTCTTTGAAAGTGACGTAAAAAAATTTACGGGACAATCAGAAACTGATTTAAAAAACTTTCAGGATTTTAAGGCTCTTGCCAAAGTGCGTGCCTTCGTTGCTTTCCGTCATTACTCGGAGTCTGTCGATGCTGCAATTGATGAAATGGAAGCCCTTAAAGCGACATCACCTGTAAAGCCTAAAATTGAAAAAATTTTACAATCCGTATTTAGAAAAACGATCCTCAGTTACTTAGAAGAGGGCGGAAAATTTAAAGCGCTCAGTTTTTATCAAACAAAAATTTTAACTCATCCTAAAATAAAAGAAGTGATTCAAGGTGCACATTCGGATTACTTGATGAAACTCTCGCAGGCTGCTTCAGATCTAGGGTTAGGTATGGTTGCGTCAGAACTTGTGAAAATCCCGGTTCCTGTGAAAACAGAATCTCTGGATGACACTTTGATCATTTCGGAGAAAAAATTTTCTGAGGCAAAAGCACTTTGGGTAGAACAAGGGTTTACTGCTGAAAATAAGATCAGAGAGATTTTGTCTCAGATCGTTTCAGAGTCCTCTTATTCGCAGGAGAGTGAAATCTTGTTGAGTATTTTGGATGAACAAAAAGGCCTTTATCAATCAAGTCTTGAGCATGCTGTTCGGTCACAACTTTTAAGTTCAAATAAAGACACTTTGAATTATTGGATGGCTCGTCTGCATTTTAAATTAGGAGATTTAAAGTCTGCTCTTTTTTTAATGAAAAAAAGCAGTTCGGAAAACAGTTCAAATTTGGATTATTTAAAGACGAATCTATCTCCATCTGAAGACGAAAAGGCATTCTTTGAAACGGAACTTTTGTGTGGACTTAAAAATTGGCCAGAATGTGTGGATCACTATTCAAAACTAATCGCAAGAGGACACGGAGAAAATCGAGTTCTCTATGAGTATTCGAAAGCTTTAATTCAAAATGGAAATAGAACTCTAGCTTCTAAAAAACTAGAAGAGTTAGCCAATAGCAAGGACGAAGATGTTTGGAAAAAACTAGCCAAGGAGGGCAAAATATGACGGAAATTTTGACATCGGATCATCGGATGTTGGAGCTTGTTGAACTCACTAAGACGGTGGCTTCGAGCAAAGCAACAGTTCTCATTCAGGGGGAAAGTGGAACGGGAAAGGAGCTGATTGCCAATCTCATTCACACGCACTCTCAGAGAGCAAAGCACCCTTTTGTGGCAATCAACTGTGCTGCAATTCCAGATAACCTATTGGAAAGTGAGCTGTTTGGATACGAAAGAGGTGCTTTTACGGGAGCCGTTACCAGTAAGGCAGGCAAATTCGAATTTGCGAGTCTCGGAACGATCCTCTTAGACGAGATCTCTGAAATGGACATCCGGCTTCAAGCCAAGCTTTTGAGAGTCATTCAAGAGGGAGAAGTGGATCGAGTGGGTGGTCGAAGCCCGGTTCCTGTAGATGTCAGAATTATTGCGACCACAAACCGAAATTTATCTGACTGTGTAAAAGAGGGCAAGTTTAGAGAAGATTTGTTTTATCGGCTCAATGTAGTCAATTTAAAAATACCGCCACTGAGAGAAAGAATAGGAGATATTAAAGTTATTTCTCAATATTTTATAAAACTTTACTCAGAAAAAAATAAAAAACTTGTACCTGCTCTTTCTGAGGCTGCTTTGGCGCTTCTCAATTCTCATACCTGGCCTGGCAATGTGAGAGAGCTCGAAAATGTTATGGAGCGAGCGGCGATTACAAGCAGCACCGGTTTGATTACTGAAAAAGAAATTCAAATTGATCGCTCGAGCGCTCAACCTTTAGAAGATCGATTTAACTGGATCCCAGGAAAAACCCTGAATGATGTAGAAAGGCATGTTATCTTAGAAGCACTACAATACCATCTTGGAAATAGAACCCATACCGCAAGAGCTTTGGGGATTTCAATTAGAACGTTGCGAAATAAACTGGCAGAGTACCGAAGTCTTGGAATCAGGGGTCATTATGTCTGATGCAGGTTTTGACTCTACCATTGGAGCCTTAAATACATCGATGAATTTAAGGCTGCTCAATCAAAATGTAATTTCATCGAATATTGCCAATGCGGATACCCCGGGCTACAAAGCTAAAACTTTGGAATTTGAAACAGCCTTTCGAAGGGCTTTGAACTCGGATCAGCCGCTCCATTTAGATCAAACACAAAGGGGTCATGTTAAAACCCATCCTACGGACCCGGTGTATCCAGAGATCTATGAGGATCCCAATGGAGTGGAGTCTTTGGACGGAAATACTGTAGATCGATCTCAAGAAATGGCAAAAATGGCAGAAAATCAAGTCCTCTATGATGCTGCGGCCGAAATCTTAAAGAGAAAATTAGGCATGCTCAAGTACGGCGTTTCTGAAGGTGGGGGGAATAGGTAATGGATTTTTTTTCGTCAATGCGAGTGAGTGCGAGTGGTTTAGAGGCTCAAAATAAAAGAATGAATACGATTTCGAGTAATTTGGCCAATGCAGAAACAACACGAACTCCGGAGGGGGGGCCTTATCGGCGCAAAGATCCTGTACTTGCAGCAGTAACAGATCGAGAAAATTTTGGAGAAATTTTACAAAATAAAATGGACGAAGACATCCAGGGCGTGGTGGTCGAAGACATTGTGCGAGACCATCGTCCGCCAAGGATGGTTTACAATCCTTCGCATCCTGATGCAAACGAAGAGGGCTATGTGGCCATGCCCAATGTCAATATGGTCGAAGAAATGGCCAATATGATCACAGCTCAGCGCTCTTACGAAGCCAATGTGACTGCACTCAATGCCGCAAAATCAATGGCACAAAAGGCGCTGGAGATTGGTAGGTAAAAAAGATGTCATTTGATTCATTAAAAATAGAAGGACTGAGTCCTAAAGTAGATATAGGAGATGGGTTAAGCGGGTTTCCCGAAGAGGTTTCGTCTGGCAAAAATTTTTCAGAATTATTAAAAGACTCCTTTGAAAAAGTAAATGAATATCACTCACAGGCTGACCGGGCAGTCAAGGAGTTGCTTGCTGGGCGTACAAAAAATATCCACGAAACGATGCTGACTTTAGAAAAAGCAGATCTTTCTCTAAAACTCATGATGCAAGTCAGGAATAAATTGCTGGATGCTTATCGAGAAATTATGAGGATGCAAGTTTAACTAGAAAATAGAGGTGAAATGTGGGGGACTATCTCGTAAAAGTAATCAATCAGATTGTTGAGTTTGCCAAGGGACTTTCTCTTGGCAAAAAAGCGGCTTTTCTGGGCACGGCAATCGCCATTATATTTGGAATAGGGGCTCTCTTTTTCTGGGCCGGAGAAAAAACCTATCAATCTTTGACGACCAATATGAATCCAGAGGAAGCATCCAATGTGATCCGTTTTTTGAGGGAAAAACATATTCCCTTTAAAGTAGATCCCACAGGAAAAAATATTACAGTCCCTCCCGAAAATTTGCTTGAGCTTAGGATGGAACTTGCGGCGATGGGTTTAAATCAATCCAACATTGTAGGTAACGAAGTGTTTGATAAACAGAATCTCGGAACGACCAGTTTTGTGCAAAAAGTAAATCAAAAGAGAGCACTCGAAGGCGAACTCATGCGAACCATTAGCTCGATTCGAGGAGTACGAAGGAGTCGAGTTCATCTTGCGCTTCCACAAAAAAGCACTTTTGTAGAAGATCAAAAAAAACCCACAGCTTCAGTGGTTTTGGATTTAGATCCAGGAGTGGTTTTATCCGAAAAACAAGTTTTTGGAATTGGAAATCTAGTTTCGAAAGCCATTGAGGGCATGGACCCTGAATCTGTAGTGATTGTAGATTCGAATGGGAAAATACTTTCCAAAAATACACATGACCCTTTTGCTGCTCTTACGGCAAGTCAATTTGATTTTCGTCAAAAATATGAGGATGATTTAGAAAAAAAAATAGAAGGGATGCTCAGCAAAATTGTGGGAGAGGGCAGAGTGGTTGCCAGAGTGAGTGCTGAAATTGATTTTTCTCAAGTGAACGAAACTCAAACGACCTATGACCCCGATGGTTCGGCTGTGCGCTCTGTTCAAAAAAATACCAAGACTATGGAAGGAGTCCGCCCAGGGCCTTATGGGGTGGCCGGTCAGCTCTCGAATACGCCGGGTCAGGCACCTCCTCAAAATAATCCCAATCCTCAAACACGCAATGACACTAAAATGAATGACGAGCTCACCAATTACGAAATCCCCCAGACCATCCGAAAAGTGACAAAACCCTCTGGAACGCCAAAAAAATTATCTGTGGCCATTTTGGTAGATGGAAAAACGGTAAAAACGAAATCAAAAGACGGAAAAGTCGAATCCAAAGTTGAGCCTTGGAGCGCTGAAAAAATTAAAGAGTTCGAGGATCTGGTAATGGGTGCGGCTGGGCTCGATAAAAAACGAGGAGATACTTTAGACATTAAAAATATGGAATTTGTGCACGAGGACTTTGAAGAAGCTCAAAAAATTATCACAGAGAACGAGCGAAAAACCTATTTGCAAAATCTAATTATGTACTGTGTGGTGGGTCTTATCATTATACTGTTTTTCTTCTTGGTCGTCAGGCCATTTATCAAGTGGGTGACAGAAAATACCACCCACAGCGTCGATGCCTTTTTACCGCAGACGATAGAGGAGTTAGAGAAAATTCAAAAGACACAAACATTGCCTGAGATCGAAGAGGTGATTCCAGTTCTTCCAGATAAAGTCGATCCAGAAAAAGTAGAAGGCGATATGATCAAAGAAAAAATTATTACACTCGTAGATGCACATCCACACAAGGCAGCTCTGATTTTAAGAGATTGGCTGCACTTAGATGCAGGCAAAAAAGCAAAAGATGAAAAAGATGCCGTCATTCCAGGAAAATCTAAAACAGCGTAGGGGTGGTGAACATGGGATACGAAAATTATGACGAACTTTCTGGGCTTGAAAAAGCAGCTCTTCTCCTCAATGTCTTGGGAAATCAGGTGACCGCACAAGTCTTTCGTAAGATGAAAGACAATGACGTTAAACGAATGGTTGGGGCCATGGCCCAAGTGAGTAAAGCGCCCATTCCACTTGTGAAACAGGTGTTAGAAGATTTTTATGTTGAAATTGCAGAAGAAGAATCAATTATTTTTGGCCATGCCCAAGGCCGAGATTTTGTTTTAGCCACTTTGGGAGAGGAGCGCGCAAAAACAGTGTTAGGGCAACTTTCTGTTTTAGAAGGCTCTCGCACTCTAGAGGCTCTCGAATTGGTTGATTCTCGAACGCTGGCAAATTTCTTGACCAATGAGCATCCACAGACCATCGCTTTGATTTTAGCACATTTGGATTCCCATAAAAAATGTGATGTCTTAAAGCGTTTGCCTGAGGCCATTCAGACTGAGGTGGTATTGCGTATTTCAAGCTTAGATTTTATTTCACCCCATCTCATTGCTCAAGTGGACGAAGTCTTAAAACAAGAACTTGCCACGCTTGGATCTATTGACACGCAACATCTGGGCGGAGTGCAACCCATTGCTGAAATGCTCAATGTGATGGATAAAACTTCGGAGCAAAATATCATGGCTAGGGTAGAAGAAAAAGATCCACAGTTGGCCGAAGAAATTCGAAAACTTATGTTTGTGTTCGAAGACATTGTCTTTATTGACGACCGCGGAATGCAGATGCTGTTAAAAGATGTGTCCAATGACAAATTGGTCATGGCTCTCAAAACAGCTCCTGAAGAAATCAAAGATAAAATATTTAGAAATATTTCGAAACGTGCCGGAGAGCTCTTGCGAGATGACCTGGAGGCCATGGGTCCTGTGCGTCTCTCCGATGTCGAAGCTGCACAGCAAGAAATTGTCAATGTTGCTAAAAAACTCGAGACAGATGGAAAGATTATTATTAGCCGTGGGGGAGAAGGAGATGCATTGGTGTGAGTCAAAAATCTGAATTTAAATTAGAAGACATTATTAAGATGGGGCATCATTCAAAACCGGAGGTCCAAGACTATCCATTTCCTCCGATAGTGCATCCTAGGGGATTTAATTTCCCTAAAAAAAAAGAAGGGTCTCTAGCTCCATTGCCTCAGCAAAATTCTAGATTTCAGGTGAGTCCCATTCTCAAAGAAATATTATCCATCGAAGAAGAAGAACGTCGAGCAATTGAGGAAAAAGTTCGGGCGCGTGTTGGAGCTCTGAGTGACGAAGTTAGAGAAAAGGCTTTCAAAGTGGGCTATGATGAGGGCGTTCAAAAAGGTTTTGAAGACGCGTTTCAAAAATTTCAAAAAGAAGGAGCCAGTCGCATTGCAGAATTCGAGAAATTTATTGCGGAATGCGAAACGGCAAAAACAGAGATTTTTAAGGCAAATGAAAGGTTCTTGCTAGAGCTCATTTATCGCATATCAAAAATGATTTTACTCAAAGAAATTGCGCATGATGGAGACTACCTCTTGCGATTGACCAAGGAGCTCATCGAAAAAGTAGGGGTCAGGGAAAATATTAAAATCAAGCTCAACACAGAGGATATGGCCACAGCGGAGCAACTCAAAGAAGGCCTGTCAAAATCTTTAGGAAATTTATCGAATTTGAGTATTGAGGTTTCGGCTGCTGTGGATCGTGGAGGGTGTATTATAGAAACGCAGTGGAATGCAATTGACGCCTGTATTGAAACCCAGCTCTCTGGAGTCTACGAAGCTCTCCTCGGGGAGAAGCGAGACAAATAAATGAACACTGCATTTTACAATGAGCAATTAGAGAGAACTCTCTTGTACCATTCGGCCGGAAAAATTACAAAATCGCTGGGTCTTATTTACGAAGCTCATTTACCGGGAGCATCAGTGGGTAGTATCTGTAGAATTTTGCAGACTTCTGATCCTCACTCAGAGCAAGGCATTGATGCCGAAGTAGTAGGCTTTAAAGACAAGCGGGTCATTTTGATGCCGTTTGAAGAAGCCTCTCACATCCATAATGATAGCCTTGTTGTATTAAAAAAAAGATCTTCTACTGTTCTTGTAGGCAAATCTCTTTTGGGGAGAGTAATGGATGGTCGAGGGGTTCCCATTGACTCGAAGGGTCCTTTGTTAAAACAGGGAGAGCCTGTCGAAGAAAGAAGTCTCTATCAAAAGCCCACACACCCTTTAGAGAGGCAAATGATTACAGAGCCCTTAGATCTTGGCATCGGGAGCATCAATGGACTACTTACTTGCGGCAAAGGCCAAAGAGTGGGAATCATGGCAGGGTCTGGAGTGGGAAAATCAGTTTTGCTTGGAATGATGGCTAGGCACACCAGTGCCGATGTCAATGTGGTGGCTCTCATTGGAGAAAGAGGACGAGAAGTCAGAGAGTTTATTGAGCGAGAGTTGGGTGCAGAAGGTTTGGCTCGCTCTGTGGTCATAGTATCAACTTCTGATAAGTCTCCTCTTTGCCGAATGAGGGGAGCGTTTTTGGCGGCCACTGTGGCGGAGTATTTTAGGGATCTTGGACTTGACGTTTTATTTTTAATGGATTCGATCACGCGTTTTTGTATGGCTCAAAGAGAAATTGGACTTTCGCAGGGAGAGCCCCCCACGTCAAAAGGTTATACCCCCAGTGTGTTTTCGACTTTGCCAAAACTTTTAGAGCGATTTGGGATGGCACCTCGCAAGGGAAGTATTACAGGACTCCTCACTGTGCTTGTCGAAAATGATGACATGGACGAACCCATTGCAGATTCGACGCGAGCCATTTTAGATGGGCACTTTGTACTTTCTCGAAAAATGGCTCAACGAAATCAGTATCCAGCCATCGACATTCTTCTGAGTACAAGCCGTGTGATGAAGAGTGTGACCTCTCAAGAACACTCTCGGTGGGCGGCTCAAGTTCGTGAGTGGATGTCTCTTTATGACCAGGTTGAGGATTTGATCAATATCGGAGCTTATAGCCGAGGCTCACAGCCAAAAATTGATCAAGCGATTTTTGTGCATGATAAAATCATGAATTTTTTAACACAGAGCATGGAAGAGCGCTCTCCATTTTCGGAAAGCCTAGCGGCTTTGCAGTCCATTTGTCTCATGGGAGAGGCTTTCTTGCAGCAGAAGAAGAAGTAAATCCAGTATTCCTACATCCCCTTTGTATCATCTGTTTGAATGACGAGGTCCCCATTCCAAGGATGGGTGGGCCAAACATGGACGTAGGGGCAATACATCCCGAAATTTAAGCACCAGTAGTCGTTGTTGGGTTTTTTTACAGTGATTGTCACTGTTTCTCTGCAGGCGCTATCAGAGGTAGGGCAGTTATTGGTAAACGAAGATGAAAAATCCATCACTGGGCTTTCTTCTTTTTGGCCGCTGCCTGATAATCCGTTGCTTAAGAGTGGAGTGGGTTGCTCTGAGCTTCCCACAGCGATATAAACTGCGAGCATTGAATAATTTGGAGGGTACCCTGAGCCACTCACTTTCTTGTCTTGTTGACCTGGGATAAATTTTATTTTCAAAATTTTATTGGCTCTCACTTCGGTCGTATAGGCAACGTCATAACCCACCTTGTCAATGTGTTTTTTGATGAGAGAGATTCCATTGTCTGGAGTAGGGCTTGGGGAGGGAGTGGTTGGGCTTGCAGGAGATTGCGAAAGGCCTGAGTTTGTTTCAGCGTCTTGATTGGCAAATGGGGTAGTGTGATAAGAATAACCACCACAACCTAGGGCACATCCTAATGCAAATCCTAAAAAGATAAAGAGTCTGATCCATTCGTAAAACTTATTTCGGTTTGTCATAAAGCTAGGTGATGCAACTTTGGGGCCAAAATGCACCAATTAAATAATCATTAAATATCAATATGTTAGAATTTTAAGAAATGAGAATTTAGCCAAGTTCTATTTAAGAGTCAGCCAACTGTCTATTTGTGATACACTTTTTTTGTGGAGTCGGATCTAAAAACTTTATCTCACATTGGATTGGCACTGTGGGGAGATGCTCATGAGTCTGAGAGAGTCTGCCTTGAAATCTTGACAAGAGTGGCTTTGTTAGACCTGAGTCCCAGTGCCGCAATAGAGCACACCCTAAAGTGTTTATATAAAGAATATTTCAATAATAGAGAAGGGTGTCCTAACATGAGTGAGATTCGATTAGAGCAGCCTTTTTTTCGTATGACTCCGGAAGAGCGTTTGGTGTTAGTAGCCCTCCATGTGGGACGCTGGTCTTATGCTTCTGTGGGGCGTGTATTAGAAAAAAATAAGAGTGCTATTCCAGAGATTGCTTGGCGTGCACGAGTCTCTTTGTCTCGTGGAATGCATCCCACAGGATCTCCTCGTAAAAGTATTCAATGTCCAGAATATATTTTAGATGCTCCATGGACTCAAAAATTTTTGGATGAGGAAATGGAACATTCTGAAAAAATGTTTATTCAAAATCATCTCAGGGTTTGCCGAGAGTGTTTTGAGGCCCTCAAGCGTTGCCGTGTTTGCTATTATAGTATTGGAAACAGCCTCCCTAAAGTTCAAAATGAAAAGATATTATTGGAATTTTTGAGTGTTGAGTATCAGAGAGTCCAACGGCTCTGTAACCCTTTAAAACAAACCTTCTTTTCTTCTTTGGGGTCCTTTGCGAAGGAGTCTAAAACAAGTTGGATGCTGGTTATGCTCATGGCGTTTGCACTAATAAAATTGCTGCGGGGGTAGTAATTGGATTCCAAAGTTTTTGCTGAGGTTTACGATAAATTTCCAGCCCATCCGAACTTCGTTTTTATCATTGAGTAATCCATGAGGAGGATTTGGAAATTGTTTTGCAATATTCCAAGACAGGTCTACAGCTTCGTTGAATTCAGAAATAGGAGAGTCTTCGATGTGGTCAATTTTTATAACATTCCCTTGAGCGTCCAGGACAATATCGACTAGGGTGGTAAATTCTCCTAAAAAATAGGACTTATGGCGAAGAAGTTCACTTATTTTACTTTGCCACAGAGGTTCGATGGTTTCATAAATTCGAGAATAAAAAGAATAGTAAATAGATTCCTTTGTATTGAGGAAATTTTCGCTGCCTTCTTCTGGGAGGGGTTCTAAAAGAGATTGCTGTGGAAAATTGAGGGGGTGCTGTTTAAAAGAAAAATCAGAAATGGAGTTGGTTTTTTTTTGGCCTAAAAGACTTTGTTTTTTTGGTGCCTTTGTCTCTTTTTTAACTTCTCTATTTTGATTTGAAAAATAACGTGCATTTTTTGGGGGATTTTTAGTGTCTGTAATTTTTTTATCATTGAGTAAAATTTTTTTTTGAGGGATTGGCTCAGGCGATTCAATTTGAATTAGGATAGGTGCGAATGCGATCTTTTTTTGAGTAGAATTGAAAAGGTTTTGAGATAGGAGGAGCAATAAAAGTAAAAAGTGAAGCAGTGTGGCTAAAATGAGGTAAGGTTTAAGCAAAACTTCTGATGGGTCCTTTTCGGCGTAATGCATAGACACCTTAAATTTTATTTCACTTTACACTGAATTCGTCAAATTTTGAGTATTTCATTGTTTTTGATCGGCGCGTCATGCTCTAAGTGCTTAGAATAAAATAAAAATTCAGTTCCTTTTATCCGAACTATAAGTGAAGAGGAGGAGAGAAGGGAATTCCTACGTCTGAGGTGTCTTCATTTGTTTTACAGCCAGGGGTTGTACCGCTGATTATTTTGGAACCCCATGGACTAGATTATCCAAAGCTTATAGAAAAGCTTAAGGAAAATCGAAAGGCCCAGGTGTGTCTTTGTGCCTCCTCGAGTGAGGCCATATCTTTTTGTAAAACAAATGGATCAGGAGTTATTCTTTGTTTTGCCGGAAAACAAGAAGACTTGGCTTCTCAAGTCGAAATCCTAAAAATGCTAAAAGTAGAAATTTCTAAAAATAAAGTTAAAATTATACTTCTTACTTCGTTTGTTCCAGAAAAACTTTTTTCTAAATTAAAAACCTATGGATTTTGTGAAGTCTATCCTACTTCGATGGATCAAAATACATTGCTTTCAAAAATCCTTGAGCAGATTTCCTGTTTAGAGGAATTCAAAGAGACACCATTTATTGTACAAAAAATGAAAACGGAAGAACAAAAAATAAGAATGCTCCCGCCCTTGCAGCTTAAGAGCGATTACTGGCTCTATCAGAGCAGTGGAACTAGAAGGGTCATGGAACAATGGGTTATAGCCCTCAAAGGACCAGGTCCTAGCGTCGGAAAATGGGAGCCCGTTTCCGAGGAAAAGTGGAAGTGGGTTTTTCAAAAAGAAGCACAACTGTTTTTGAAGGATGAAGGTGCTTGGTGTTTTGCTGGAGAAATTCCAAAATTTAAGGATGATGTTTGGCATTTTGTCGGGAAAAAACCGGAACTTATTTTTTATGATAAAGATGGGAAGGCACTGGCAACTAAGTTTTTGACTGACTTTGAAAATAATTTAATTGTGACTTATGACTCTCTCAATGCAATTCATCTCAGAGATGAAATTGAAGCGACATTTCAAAAAGAGGAATCTCCTCCTGCGAATCTTCAAGGCGATAAAAATCAAGCCGCACAAGTGTCTGATTTGATTCAGCGCAAAGTAGAAAAAGCATTTCAATCCAACAAAAAAGAAGCCACTCCACTTGATTTAGAATCACAAAAGGGCCCTGAGTTCATCAAGAGCATCAAGGGCCAAGGGCCGGCACTCGGGCCATTGGCCTTTGCATTTTTAGTGAGCGAGCTCAGTTGTCGAAAGGAATATTCTCTCAAGCAAATAGTACAGAGATTTTGTGATTATCTTCAGGCTTCCTGTGGAGAAGTAAATGTCGAGCTTTGGTACCAGGCACAGGGGAACTGGAGATGTGGTGGCACAAGTCTTCACGACGAGGGAAGACTGGGAAAACATCTCGGAACTCTCAAAGAGGGTGCTATTCGAGTAGGAAATGAGATTTTACTGAGCGTGATTCGAAACGAAGAACATCCTTTTTTGGGAGCGATTATTCTTTCAGGAAAAGGCGCGATAGATATTTCACCCGAATACCTTTTGGCTGTAGGAAAGATGACCAGTGGGCTTTGTATGGGACTTATTTATTCTACAGAATCTATAGATGAATCACTCAAGAGTGCTTGATATATTTTGCTTGAGTGCTTACGGTTTCAGTGACTTTTGTGAAAGAATCATTGGCTTGTGTTTTACTGATCCAATATTCCACAGCGCCAAAAACCTCTGGATTAAAACATCCGAGCTGTTTGGTGATTCCGATGGCTTCTTTTAGCGTTCTTTTTTGTCCATCCCAAAATCCGGCAGAAATAGAATCAATGAGATCTGCCATAGAAACAAGCTGTGCAATATCATTAAATTGAAAAGATTTGAGTCCATTGGGGTAGCCTGTTCCATCAAATTTTTCGTGATGTTGTTCAATCAGAGTCTTGACTCTGCTGGGAATTGAGAGAGAAAATTCGTTTATCAATTTTAGGCCGAGCCCGACGTGGCTTGAGTATTCCTTTAGGATTTCTCGATCCATCGCTTTCCATGGGGTTAAGACAATACTAAAAGGGATTTGAGAAACTCCAACGTCATGGAGTAAGCCCGCAAGTGCAATGTCTGCAAGCAAATCAGGTTCAATTTTCCCAAACGCCATAGCAAAGACAACAGCGT
Source organism: uncultured Bdellovibrio sp. (assembly GCA_964490895.1). Classification (GTDB taxonomy): domain Bacteria; phylum Bdellovibrionota; class UBA1018; order UBA1018; family UBA1018; genus JACRAO01. Next base: position 21,456 of record CAZBEI010000099.1, read on the forward strand.
AGGTTGCTACATTGGCTGCATGTTCTAAGACTGGGTCCACGTCGCATAGTTTTAAAATTTCGGAAACAAGGGACTCCGATTGAAGTGCCGTTTGTTCTAGGATGTCCTGGATTGTTTTGAACATTTTTTTATTGTTTTGTTCTTGTTCCTCTACGGTTGTGGCCTGCGCTGCGGTATTTAGTAATACTCTTGCGATTTCCTTTCCGGCAGCCTTTTGAAGTTCAACTCCCAATTCGCTCGAATGGAGCAAGGCGTTAAGCAAGGCGCCTTCTTTACTTCTGGATTCAGTGTATTTTTTATATATTTCTAAATCATTTTTATGAATCCAGATTTTGTCCAAACCTTTGGTGCGATATTTTTGTAAAAGCTCGGAAGTGGGTGTTTCGTTTTTCTTGAGTAAAACCATCATGTGCTGATTTTGAACAAAATACAAATGGACATCGAAATCTAGTGTTACGAGAGGCTTGATCTCAGAGAGCTTTGCTTCAAAATAGTCCGTTATTTTTTTACTAGCCATTATGCAGCCTTTTTCATTCTAAAAATTTGAGAAATTTTTGACTGTATTTTTTTTGTATCATATTTTTCTTTCGGGATACGCTCTTCTAGCGCATCTAAAATTGACTCAATGTCTGGAGTTGGAGGAGGATGGGCGAACCCAACTCCTCCCAATCGTAGTTCTTTGATTTTTTCATCACGTAGGAGGAGTTCTTTTTTTAAGTCTGCAAGAGACTCGGTGGGAGACTTTAAATGTTTTAAATATGAGAGAGGAGATTCGAGCTCAATGTACGTAGCTTCTGTGACAATATTTGGCGCAAGGGGTTCGATCCAAAAAGTGTGCAAATCTGAAGGGGCTTTTTCTGCAGCCTGAGAGGGGAAGAAACCTACACTGATTTCGATATCATGGGTATCTGAAAGAGTGTGGACCCTAAAAAAATCACAGAATCGGAGTAGAAGCTGAGAGGGTGTGGTTCCATTTTTAGGGTCTGGCCAAAAATGTTGCAAGGCGTTTTTTGGAGACCACCCTGCCATCGTATAACAAAGTCTAAATCCAAGAAATTTTGAATTTAATCCCACTTGAAAGGAAGCTCTAAAATTTTTTAGGGGTTGTCCTATTTCTGCTTTTCCGGGTCCTTCTTCGTAGACCAGGCTCCACAGTGCATTGAGACAGATTCGAATAGAATTGCTACGCTTGCTCCATTCCTGGATTTCTGGAAGAGAAAAAACGGTATCTAGACAGTCGCCTGGTTTTTTTCCTGAGTTCCAGTTTTCATAATAAACAGGGGTATGAGAATCTTCCAGAAGGGGTAAAATTCCAGAGCGTAGTTTGTCTTGAGCTAAAATACGCACGAGATTTGAAATTTCTCGGGCACTTAAATTTAGAAAATCTAAGAGAATCATTCGGCAATAGCCCGTTTGATCTCCCAGTTCGTAGGGTAAGACTTGATCTGCAAAATAACCTATAAAGGTCGGCCCTGAGGTTCTTGTCAGGCCATAAAAACCTTCTATTTTCATCCAAGCAATGTAGCGATACCATGGAGCGAAAACGAGGTCGAACTCCTTTTCCCCTAGTTTTTTGAGAAGTTCGTTTTCAGTGATAGTGTCCGAAAAAACTTCAACGCGAGCAAAATGACGAATAGTGTTAAGTGTTCGCGCAAGTTGGTGTTTTTTTTCTTTTGAGAGCCTTGCGTCTAGTACAAAGGCAAATTGAGGCACACGGGATTGCATGGAACACTCCTTCGCATTCTTATCGGCTTGCCTTTGCAATTAAATTATGGCTAGTCTCGTCTTAAGCGTGAAAAAAGTAAAATACATCACCACCGCTATTGTTTATCCAAACTCACGGATTCATGTGGGTTGGGCCTGGGAGTGCTTAGGTGCGGATTGGTTAGCGCGAGCTTATCGAGCTTTAGGGGAAGGTGTTTATTTTGTCACTGGGATGGATGAACACTCTGTCAAAGTAAGCCGTGCTGCAGAGCAGAAAGGCCTAAAACCGAAGGCCTACTGTGATCAGATGTCTGACGACATTCAAAAAGTTTTAAAACAAATGGGCTTGAGTTATGACCGGTTTATTCGGACTTCGGATTCCGACCATCATTTTGTTGTCCAAAGCTTAGTTCAAAAGGCTTTTGACCGTGGAGATATTTATAAAGCAAAATACGAGGGCTATTACTGCGAAGGTTGCGAAGCCTTTTATACTGAAAAAGATTTGGAAAATGGAATTTGCCCTCAACATAAAGTTCCTCCTAAAGTGATCTCGGAAGAGAATTATTTTTTTAAACTCTCAAAATACGAACCCGCTTTATTAAAACTTTTTGAAGAGAAGCCAGATTTTATATCACCTCAGTTTAGAAAATCAGAGGTCCACAACTTTATAAAGGCAGGGTTAAAAGATTTTTCAATTTCAAGATCTACTTTTGATTGGGGAATTCCCCTTCCTTTTGACTCTAAACATGTGGTTTATGTTTGGTTTGATGCGCTCATCAATTACCTCACGGCAGCAGGGATGGAATTAAAACTCCAGGGCCAAGCCAATACCTTTGATCACACGTGGCCAGCCACCGTTCACGTGATTGGAAAGGATATTTCTCGCTTTCACTGTGTCTACTGGCCTGCCATGCTGATCAGCATGGAGCTGCCTTTGCCTGAACAAGTGTTTGTTCATGGATTTATCAAAACGCAGGGAGATCGGCTTTCAAAAAGTGCAGGAAATATTATTACTCCGGATGAGGTGATGGCTGTGAGTGGAGCGGATCCATTTCGGTATTACCTCTTGTCTGCAAATTCATTTTCACAAGATGGAAACTTTTCGATGGAATCTCTGGTCAGTTGTAACAATGCAGAGTTGTCAAATGACTTTGGAAATTTAGTCAACCGTTCGATCAGTATGACTCGAAAATATTTTCCAAATGACACTCTCGGCGCTCCGGCTTTGGAAACGCACTCTAAAGAGATGAGAAACTCCTTTGAGTGTTTACTGGGAGAACTTAGACAAACAGTAGAGGCCCGAGATCCCTCTCAGTATATTAAAACCTGTTTTGCCCGTTCCAGAGGCCTCAATCTTTATATTGATAAAACCAAGCCCTGGGCTATAGCCAAAAAAAATACGCCAGACTCACAAACAGAATTAAAAGAAGTACTTTTTACTTTGCTCGAGGGAGTGAAGTGGCTGGCAACTTCTTTGATGCCTGTTTTGCCTTTTCGGATGCCCGAAGTATTTAGGCAGCTTGGGCTTCAGACCCCCGAGGAAAAAGGAGGTTTGGGCTCACTCAAGTGGGGTTCCGTTTCTTACCAGCCTTTGGATCCGAAACCTATTTACCCACGACTTGAGTTGTGATAGTGTTTAAAAAATATTTTAATTTCGGAATTTTATCAGTCACTTGTGTGTTTGGACTTTATCGAGTACTCATCGAAGAAATTCCAGGACATTATCGAACTTTCACTCAAGCAGCTTTAGCCCTGTGGCAACACAAGCAAGCCTATGGTGTTGCATTTGCGGGTGCGTTAGTTTTTGTAAGAACCCCCGTGAGGATGAGTAATAATGAAGCTAGGTTATTCGCTATAAAATAGGATATTCTTTGGAGAGTCATGCCGATAAGAAAGCAGATTTTATTTTTTGTTGGAACTCTGATTTTACTTTCCCTTTTAAGTTCAACGATCAGTGTGTATCGGATTTCCGAAGTCAGTCAGTCCTTGGATGCGATGAATCAAGTTTCGATTCCATTGGGCAAATTACTCGCTCAAATGCAATCGGATGGAGAAATTTTTTATCGCGAATTGGAAAGACGATTGGGCTACAGCCACTGGCATGACCCGCACTGGAAACCTAGACCCATGCCGCAGTGGATTCAAGATTTATTAGAGCAAGAAACTCGTAAAGCAAATGAGTTTGTCCATAGAGAATTGCCTTGGACCGAGCCCGATACGCAGTCTCATTGGAAAGAATGGATCCATAAGCTCTCTACAGATTATGGGAGTCTTAAACTCCAAGGCGAAAAGCTTTATGCGGTTTTAGATCAAAAAGATGAACTCCAGGCAAGCCAGCTCTACCCCAAGTGGATAGAAAGTTTAGAGAGCTGGAGGAGCGGGTTGCAGTGGGGTGTACAAGAGTACGAAAAGGTATTAAGACGAAATTTTTCTCAGGCAGAATCAAAAGTGTCTCAACTCAGAACAGGATTAGAGGTGGTTTTGGGTGTGGTGATCTTGCTCTCTTTAGTCTTGTTTTGGCTTGGAGAAAGAGCTTTAAGGCCTTTGAGAGAGTTGACTCTATTGGCGAGGCAAATTGCTGAGAGAGGATTGAGAAAAGAAGATAAAACTAATTTGCCGAGCTTCTTTATCTCTCGAGAAGACGAAGTAAGTAAGCTCGCTCAGGAGTTTCATCACATGGCTACTGCTCTTTTAGAGAGAGAAAAAGTAGTGGAGGCTCAAAAACATAGGCTGGAGGAACAAAACCGTTTGCTCAAAGAAATGGGCGAACTCAGTAAATTGGCAGCCATTGGAAAAATGTCAGCACAAGTGGCCCATGAAATTAGGAATCCCCTTCATTCCATTGGACTGGAGGCAGAAATGGCCTTAGAGATGGTCACTCCTCTCAAAAACCATGAGCTCAAACATTCCTTGCAGTCCATTTTAAATGGGGTTGAGCGGTTGGAAAAAATTACTGAAAATTATCTTAAACTTTCCAAACTTTCAGTTGGGAAAAAAACAGAAGCGAATTTGGCTATTATTCTAGAAAAAATATTGGCGGCTTATTCTCCAGACTGCGAAAATCAAAAAGTGAAGGTAAATTGGAGTCTTCAGGGGAACTCTCGCTTCATTGTTTGGGGAGATGAGGATTTGCTTGAGCTTGTTTTTGGAAATTTATTAAAAAATTCGCTTCAGGCTTTAGAAAATCGATCGGAGCCCCAAGTCAGCCTCACTTTAGGAAGTTTGGAAACAGGAAGAGTGTGGTTTAGAATTGAGGACAATGGCCCTGGGGTGGATCCTCAAGTCGTCGAAAAACTTTTTCAGCCCTTTGTGAGTACAAAAGCACAGGGCACTGGGCTCGGGCTATCTTTTGTAATGAGAGTCTTGTTAGAGCATGGCGGTGGGATTGAATACACCCAGTCCAAAAAACAGGGAGGAGCCTGTTTTGAGGTTTTTCTTCCGGCTTATGATTGTGAGGTAAAAAATGAAGTCACTCAACATCCTCCTTGTGGATGATGATTTGCAGGCGCTCGAGTCCACGCGGAGAATATTGGAATTTTCTCATTTTTCAGTGACTGAGGCTCAAGACGGCCAAAGGGCGCTTGAGCTCATCAAAACCCACGGATCCAATTATGATCTTATTTTAAGCGATGTTCGGATGCCAAAGCTGGGAGGCTTGGAGCTTCTTCGGGCCTTAGCTCACTGCCAAGAAAAAATTCCTGTGATCTTAATGACTGCTTTTGGAAGAGTCCAAGACGCGGTTTGGGCGATGAAGCTTGGAGCCATTGATTTTTTGATGAAACCCTTTAAGCGACAAGAACTTTTGACGGCTCTTGAGACGGCACTCAAGTACTCCCAAGCAAGACAAACTAAAAAAAATGAGAGTGAGCTTTTGATTGGAAATTCAAAACCCTTGCAAGAGCTTCGAAATCAGATGGAGCAAGTCGCACCCACTTCGGCCACCGTTTTGATCACAGGAGAAAGTGGAACAGGAAAAGAGTTGGTTTCAAAGTGTATCCATGCACTTAGCCCTAGGACGCATGGAAACTTTATTGCCATCAACTGCGCCGCCTTGCCAGAAAGCCTGATGGAGTCCGAACTTTTTGGATATCAAAAAGGAGCATTTACGGGTGCCACACAAGCCAAGCAGGGGCTTTTCGAAGCCGCAGATGGGGGGACGCTTCTCTTAGATGAAATCGGAGATATGCCGCTTGTACTCCAGGCAAAATTGTTGCGAGTTTTAGAAGATCAAGAGGTCAGGCGTCTTGGAGAAAATCAATCTAAGAAAGTGGACGTCAGAGTCCTTGCAGCCACCCATCAAAATTTGGGCGAAAGTGTAAAGGCTGGAAAATTTAGGCAAGATCTTCTTTATCGTTTGGAGGTGGTGACCTTAAAAATTCCACCTCTTCGAGAGAGAATAGAAGATCTGCCGGTTTTGTCTGAGCATTTCTTAAAAGAAGCCTGCTCTCGCCACGAAAAGAAAATGACTCAGATTGCTGATGAGGCCCTAAAAATATTAATGGCTTATTCCTGGCCTGGAAATGTAAGAGAGCTTTCTAATATCATTGAACGAGCGGTCGTGTTTTGTCGTGGAGAGAAAGTGACTCCAGAGGAGCTCCCCCCTCATTTGTCTCAGCTCTTGCGGTTGCAACTGATGGAGGAGGATTCTATGATTTCAGTTCGTCTTGGAACTCCTCTGCGAGAAGTCGAGGAACTCCTCATTAGAAAAACTCTAGAAGCGACTTCTGGGGATAAAAATAAAACAGCCAAGCTCCTGGGGATTCACTCGAGGACGATCCACCGGAGGGTGGGGCGTTAGGGCCCTTACAGTGTTTCTCTTTTGCTGTGCTCCAGGTGGATGGAGTGGGTAAGCTTTGTCAGGTGTTCGAAGTTTTTTTGAAAATGACAGTCTTCTTTGGGTTTTGAGAGAAAATATTTCCGAATATCTTCGGGGGAGATTTTTTCTAAAATGAGGGCTTGGTATATTTTTTTGCCGAGAATTTGCCCAAGGTTTATTCCCACCGGAATTGATAATTTAAATTTTTTAATCCACCCCATTTTTTTTGCCCTTTTTTTAATTTTAAGATTTAAATCAAGACAATCAAGGGTCAGTTTACTCACCTTGGATTTTGATTCTTTATAGCGTTCGAGGTGGTCTTCGTACAAGTCACATTTTCTTCTGGGATTGATGACAAGGCTGCCAAAAAAACCAAAGGCAGATTCTAAGCACCTTCGAAAGAAGTCTTCTGGTGTTGGTTCAAAAACCTCTTGAGTGTGAGTTTTAGCTCGAAAAATATGAATGGCAGAAAGTTCTGCTACTTTATTTTGAGTAGGGCTACCCAAATAGATCATTTGAACTCTAGGGATAAAAGTGCATTGATTGGTTTGGACATAGAATTTTAAGATCCTAATTTCTTTTTGAGTGAAGTAGAAATTTTTTTCTAATTTTTCTAAAAAGTCTGCTTCACGGATGGTTTTGACACTGATGCTTTCAAAACTGGGAGGCAAAGTGTTTAAAAACTGGGATAGCGTTTCTCCAAATTTTTGGAGTTGCGAAATCCAATCAAACAATTCTTCTTCAGAGTCATTTTGGGACCCGGGTGGTGACTCGTTTGGATTTTCGCCTTCGGCCCAGCTCACTAAAGATTGAAGTTTAGACCACGGGGGGCTTGAAATAATACAGTATCTATTTTTTTTTATTTCTATGACATTGGTTTTATGTTCCTGCCCGCGTTTTGCCAGTTTCCAGTAGATCCAATCTAAGTTTTGATGAATCGAAAGAGCTCTGAGTGGAGTTCCAAAATAAGCCTGGGATATTTTTTTTAATTGGTAGGGTAGATGTTGACTAGCAATATGGAGTTCGCCATAAAGAACCAGCATGCGGAGCTTATTGCCTCGCTTTTTTTCGTGAGAAAACACATCTGTAATGATTCCGGCGGCCCATTGATCTCGGCTCATCAGTTCGTTTTTGCTTTTTGCACTTCTAAAGGTCGCGCTTGATGCGAGCACTGTGTTGGGTTGATTGAGGGCGATGAGTTGTGCTCCATTTTCTTTTGCAAAATGAAAAAGAGGAGCATAATTTTTCCAGGCAAAACCCCACTGCTCTTCGTATTCGATCAAATCATGAAAGGTCTCAAGATTGATTTCTTCTGATTGAAAGGCGTCGAGCTCTTTTTGGTGCTGACTTGAGATGAGTTCTAATCCGATGGCCCAATTTTCGTTGGGATGAATGGCTTCTCTCATGAGTCTCAGGGCCGTTCTTTGGGATTGATGAAAGGTATGAAAGTCAGCTAAAAAACACACCTCGTTTTTTCGAATTTCTTGAATGAGGCTAGATTTAGAAATGGTTTTGAGCGGGCCTGTTTTTTTAGAAAAGTCTCGATCATACTCTTTTTTATAATGGAGAATATCTTTTGGGATTTTACCTAAAAGGTGGTCTGCTTGGGTTTGCAAAGAATCAAAAATATAGTGTTGGATTTTAAAAAGTTTTAACTTTAATGAATCAGTTGCCATTTTTGTATGCGGCCTTTGGGGTCATAGGTAATCAAAACTTGACTGTTGAGGGAGTGAATAAATCCTTTTGTCCAGGAAAGATACAGTTCGCAAAGGAGAGTTTGAGAGGATCCTGAGAGTGTTTGAAAGGTGAGCTCATGGGGAAGACTTTGAATCACAAAAAAATCATTCCAGGGGCTGTCGTAAAATCCAGCAAAGACATCTGGGAGAGTAGAAAAGCGAAAAGAATGAGGTTTTGGCCATCTTTTTTCAGCACATTTTTTTCCCCGCGCAAAAGAAATTTCTGAGAGGGAGTCTTGATGAGGCCAAGCTTCGGAGGCAAATAAATTGTGAGATTCTAAAATATCATGCTCTAGTTTTGAGAATACATCTTCGGGGTAGGTGTCGTCCAATAAGTGGAGTAAATTTTTGGATGGAATATCGAGGGAGAGGTCCGTTTGTAAATCGGGGGTTAGTTTTTGTAAAATTTCTAAGCTGATTTTTTGTTGGGTAATTTTTGTCCACTCATCCAAAAGCGCGTAGAGTTCGATTAAATTTCGATAAGTTCGGAGATGACAAACAGAGAGTTTTCGTTCGTGCCAAGGTTGTCGCATTCTCATTTAGTTTACCGAAAAAAATCTCCGAAATCTAGGATTTTAGGGCCCCACGATCCGGTTTTTTGGGGCCCCGGCAGGAAATGGGGGGGGAGATTAGCGTTTTCGGATGTACCCCGATCTTACGTCGTCTAATTCAAAGAAGCAGACTGCGGTTCCACCAGAAAACGGACAAACCAAGAAGCGAATCTTGGACTGTCCCGGATCAAACTTATTTCCATTTTCGAAGGCTAGTGTGACTTCAATGGTAAAATGATGTTCTGAAAGGTTTGAGAAAGAGACTGATTGTTCAGAGAGTAAAGTATAAATTTTAAAATTTCCAAGCATGCTGAAAGAAGCGGGGTTGATAGAAAAAAACTGTTCAAAGGCGATGGGTCCATAGGTATTTCCACTGGAGTTAAACCGATAATACAAAAATTTGTCAGTGAGCTGACCCTCTACTTTGGCTTGCAAAATACTGAGCGTAAAATCCTGAGAGCTATTAGCAAGTGAGATAGGAAAGCCATTCCGAATAACCTGTTTGTGTACTTCTGCGTCATAGGTTCCAGAAAGGAGTTGGATTTCATTGTCGCTGAGTAAATTGGCAGTTGGGTACGGAAGTGCAGGAAAGTTCGAGCGTGGGAACGTGGGGATTGAAGTGGTGGGCCTTGGGGTTTGTGTGGGTGAGGGTTGCTGAGAAGCAATAGGCTTAGGTGCTTCTCCACAGCCCATCAAAAAACTCGCCGTGAAAAAACTCATAAGGAGAAAAACTAAGAGAAAGCAAAAAATTTTTTTTCTATTCTTTATCATTTTCATAACAACAACTTCATAACAACAACTCTTTGTGACAAGTTACTTATTCTGTTCCACATCCACGTGTTGTCACACAGATGATCTATTTAATTTAGATGCATTTAGGGTGCCAAAAGTGACACATCTTGATAAATAATTATAATGTAATAAAATTAGGAAGTTATAAAAGAGTGGGAGGGGTGGGGTTAGAAATAGAACTCAAAAAACTGTCAAAAGTTTATACAGTTGCAAAGAAGTTCGTTGAGATTTTTAATCCGCTGAGATTGGATAGAGTGGGATTTGATGATCTCTAAAACTGTGGCTTCGAATTGGGCAAGCTGTCTGGGGAGTTTCAAAATTTGAATAAGCTCGTTCCAGGTGGGGTGTACCAAGTCTTGGAGTTGGTCCCACAGAATCTCAAGAAGCTTAGGGTTGTGGGACCCCATGCTCATGTGGAGTCCGGACTCGGTCGAAAATAAAATTCCAGGAATAGGGGATTTTATTTTTTCGAATCGGGTGATCGGCACGTGTGAGGGCATGGAGCCAGAGAGCAAGACTTCGCTGCAAAATGTCGCGCTTGCAAATTCGGAAGCAGGCAAAATTTCTAGGAGAGACTTCCAGTTGATTTGTCCATTGGAGTGGATAAGAGAAAGAAGTTTTCCCTGTTCTTTTAAAATCCGATGAATATTTTTTGAGGTTTCTATGAAGAGATGGGCTTGAATTTCTTTTATTTCCGGAGTGGGAAACTGGCTCTTTATTTTTTCTAAAATTTCTTTCGGTTTATAGGATATTTCTGCAACTAAATTTTTCCATTCCTGTGGTAAGAGAGTGTCTCCACTCAAGGCATTCAATAGATTTTTGGGTATGGGAATAAATTTTAAAAGTTGTTCACTCAGTACCCATTTTCCATTTTTTCTTTCCGCATTAAAGTCGAGCCACTTTTTTACCCATTCCGATTGGAGGTAAGAGGAGAGTGGGATAATCCAGTCAGCCTGGCTTAATAAGATAACGAATCCTGTTTCGTGAGCATGATCTTGAATTGAAAGAATGGGTTTTACCAAAAGTTTTGTGTTTTGAGAGTGGGGGTCGGGAGAAAGGAGTATTCCATTTTTTGGGACAATAAAATTCCAGCTTGATCCATCGTCGGCCGACCTCAAAGTGTGGGTTCTTACCGTAGTAAAACTGGCCAGGGGCATGGAGTTTCTTTTAAATTCTTCGAGTGCAAGGATCGTTTCGTTTTGGGCGGGATCGGGCCAAAGTTCAGACCAATCTTTTTGTGTTGTGGGACTCACTTGTGAGTGAATTTGCCAGTGGTCTCTATTTTGTGGGAGTTGATGGTAGGCCAAAAGTGCTTCTGAGAGAAAAAGAGGGACTTCGATGTGGCTTCGGATTTGTCCAGACGTTGTAATTCGAGTGGGGCGATGCTCGAGTCGGTCATGAGTGCTCAACTCTTTTTGGAAGAGATAAAGATATTTTGGAAATAAAGGTGCAAGGACAGGGAGTCCGTGAGAAATTTCCGAAAAATTCCATTCGCACAGAAGTTTTGATTTTTCTAAAACAAAATTTAAAAACTCTTTTCCGTCCTGAGTGCTGAGGGGTTCGTCGCGTAACAGCCAAAGCAATCCTCCGGGTCTGAGCTTATGAAGAGCAACTGCAGTCTGAAAATTTCCGAGAGATGTCTGAGGTGATTTTAGTTTTTTTAGAGAAGGTGAGAGTTCAAGTTTTTCTCTGAGTTCTTGTGATTCGAGAGTTTTGTTTTGAACTCGAATCGTGCGCTCCTCTAAAACAAAAGCTAAATCACAAGCTTCGATCTCAGTGATTAAGGCATGTAGGGAAGGTTTTGGGCTCCCGATGGCTAAACTCAGTTGGTCTCTCCCAAAAACTTCTAGTCCATTTCCTAGGGACCAAAGCGGAGGCGCTGAGGGGCCTCTCCAAAGTTGGCACAGTTCGGCAATAAATAAATGGAACGGATTTTGCTCAAGTCCAATCCAAGTGACAGAAGGTGGACCTGCCAAGGTAAATGCCCCGTCTCTGAGCGTCGGGGTAAAGGCCACTGCCCTCCTTTTGAGGGGTCCTACTTTGATTTCAGTTTGAAACCCGAAATTTGAAATCTGTTCCCACAGGGTTGAAAAAAAACGGGGATCGTATCCTTTTACTTCTGGCCATGCGGGTTGAAATTGTCTCACTAACTTAAAGATTTGAATTAAAAAAAGGGGTGATTCTTCGGTAATATTCCAGGCCTCAAAGGCTTTCCAAAGGTCTCTTTGGATGGCTGCCGAAGGGTTGTACCAGGAGTAAAGATTGGGGCGAGTGATTTGCCAACTCTCTCGGTCCGTGGGCAAAAAGGGTTTGAGTGCAGAGCTTAGGGCCCAGTTGAGATGGACTAAATCTTCTGTTTTTAGAACCCGAATGCCACGCTCAGACCAAATTTTCAATAAGAGGGCTTGCCCTAAAGTGATCAGTGCGACTTCTTCGAAAAAAGTGCGAAGTGCATTTTCTTGAGCTGGGGTATGCAGTTGATTGATCCAGTTTTTTAAGGAGTCCTCTGGTTTTCCGTAGAGATGGCTAAAAGGGTTTTGGCCAGAGAGTTTCATTAAATATTGGAAAATAGTTTCTCTGCGGCCGGGGTTGAGAGAAAAAAGTTTTGTGAGTTGGGATTCTAGTTCCTGTCTCATCTGTCCAACCAGTGCAATGAGCGTGGGGATGTGAGCTGGGAGTGGCGTCATCGTCAAACTTGGGGGGGCGTTGCGTGGGGTGGTGTCGTGTTGTTTGATGGAAATAGAGTCTTTGTTGGTAAAAAGAGAGGATGATAAATCAAGTTGTTCCATGAGTCCCCGTGTCGCTTATAAAGGAATTTTAATTGATACCAGCGAAGTAAATTGTTTGGCGAGAGAAAAATGGAGTGACGCAAAGTGTAGGAAACATTTTTTTTTATTTTATGTGAGCACCACAACGGGTAGTGGGTGTGGATTGGATTGGCCCCATCTCTAAAGATGGTTTGGACTCATTGTGGGGTGTTCAAATATTTACATAAATATTAAATAATATTTTAATAGAGGGATTGCGCCCCCCTCTCGAGGTTTCCTTGTTGCCTTTAACCCGTTGAAAGCAAAGCGGAATAAAACAGAGCTTGCGCATCGGATAAATATTGTTTATATTTATTAACAGAGTAAATAAATATGAATAATTTGAAATTCCACACAATACACAAGGGATTAAAAAAGGCTGGGATCTCGCTTTTGTTTGTGTTGGCCTTGGGATGCCGCGACGACAAAAAAAAGCAGGATGTTGTTTCTCAGCCGGGCCTTGGATGTTTCATTGATGAGTTTACAGAACCAAAGAATTCAAAATATACACAATCGTTAGATATTTTGTTTGTAGTCAATAGCTCCCCTTCGATGAACGTAGAGCGAGTGTTTGTGGCCAAGGGTGTGGATTCGTTTATTCAATCTTTGCCTTCAGATATGGATTACCGCATGGGTGTGATGCTGGCCCATGGGAGCACTTCTCGTTACAGTGGCAAACTTTGGAGTCGAGCTTTGCTGCCCACTGTTTTGGATTCTCAAAAAATGAAATTGTCAGAAATTCGTGTCCAAATGATTTTAAAAATGAATTTGATTGCTTTTGATCCTGATACGGATGGGGGTGAGGCTGGACTTTATTCTTTTTCAAAAGGGCTAGACTCCGCTTCGTTAGAGCAAAGCCGAGCACAAGGTTTTTTTAGAAAAGACGCTGCGCTTGCTGTAATTTTTGTTTCGAACGAGAATGATCTTTGTGCATCTTTTCCAAAAGGCGTAACACTATTGCCACCTCTGAGTAAAGTCGAGCTCAGGGCTCGTCAGAGAGACTGCAGTGGAATCACTCCTGAAAATGTTTTAGGAAAAATAAAAGCGGTGCAGGGAGAGCGGCCCTTTATTGTGGGAGCCATCGTTTTTAATAATCCAGATACGGTGATCCGAATCAATGAAAATCGTTATGGGTATGGCTATATGGATTTGGTTAAACTCAGTGGTGGGGTCTCTGTAGATCTGGCTCGCTGGGATTATGCTTCAGGACTTCGAGAAATCGGGGAGCTTGTTGCAGAAAAGTTAGAGCTTCAAAGAGATTTTGTTTTGACAAAGCAAAATGTAGACCCAAGTTCGATTCAGGTTTGGGTGGATGGAGCTTCGAGTTCGTTTAGTTATCATGCAGAAAAAAATCAGGTTCATATTCCAAATCCTGGAAGATCAGGCTCGAAAATTAAAATTTACTATTGTCAAAAAGCAGACTCTCAGCCACTTCCGACGCCAACCTCAACCCCGATCCCTACTCCAGAGCCTGTGATTGCAAGATCTTGTTTGGAGCTTTTGAGGCTTGGATTTGCAGAAAGTAAAATATATTCAATTTATCCAGACGGAGATCCTCGAAAACCACTTCGAGTGTTTTGTGATCAAAAAACAGATGGAGGAGGGTGGACCCAGTGGGTCAATATCGATGCCGCTGGTGCAGGCGGGCTTATTTACGGGAATATCAATATTTCCAATGATTTTGGAACTACGAACGAACCTGGAAATAGAATTGCAGCAAAACCTCATGCCGACGCCATGGTCGAAGTGGTGGGACAAAGTGCAGATGGGCGTACGCCATTTCAATTTAAATTAAAACAAGGCATTTTTTCTGCTCCTTATTTTGCAAGCCAAGGGGCCGACTTCCCAGAAGTGTCAGGGTTGTGCACTGCAATTCCTGGTGAACAAATCAATTCGCGAATTGTAAATTGCTTAAGTTTTCAGACTGACAGAAATGGCTATGGAGGTGGATCAATTGTAGGGCTTGTCAATCCAAATGGCTTAGGAACCCGGGTCGGGAATGTGACTTATGATTTTAAATATAGAGACACACATACTTGGGCAGGAATCTGGTGGGTTATCCAACAAAGCGCCGCGAGTGCAAGTTCGCCCTATGCCTCCAGTGGCGGGTATTGCTCAGCCAACACAATGGATTTGTCTGCAAACTACAGATGGAATAACGCATATGTAGGAAATACAGTAAAGTATATGAGGATTTATTATCGCGAAGAGAATCCTCCAGAGCCAACACCATCCCCAAGTCCAAGCCCAAGTCCAACTCCAACACCGACTCCTACTCCAAGCCCAACCCCTGAGCCAAGTCCCAGCCCTTCGCCTGCACCAACTCCAGTTCCAACACCAGTGCCGACTCCCGAGCCAACGCCAAGTCCTTCGCCTGCTCCAACTCCAGTGCCAACACCATCCCCAAGTCCAAGCCCCAGCCCAAGTCCAACCCCTGCACCAACTCCAGAGCCAACACCAGCGCCGACTCCATCTCCAACTCCCTGCGAGGGCCCGGGCTGTGGTGGGGGAGTGATTGGAGTTTAGGATTAATTTGAAATATATTCCTGCATTTTCTCTTTTCCAAATTCGCGAATTGCAGTTTGGATATTGTGCGTATGGCAATGCAAAGTCAGGTTCACCACATCTGAGTTTCCATTTTTCGCTGCTGGAGTTTTGTGTTCATACTCTAATCTAAATCGACTTTTGCAAGGCTTGCCTGTGATTGGGCTAATATAAGTGCAACATCCATTATCTCTGAGCCAAACTTCTTGTTTGATGTGAGCTGGAATTGCGGGGCGAGTATATTTGTAATTTTTACTAGGTTCTGTCTGTATGTGGCCAGAGTTAGGTAAATTAGTGCTAGTTTCTGAGTCTTTTTCTCCACTTACTTTCTGCGCAGAAGGTGATTTCTGAGCTAGCTTTCTTTTTGCGCATTTTCTATCAGGATCAATTTTGTCCAAAGTAGTCTCTGCCATATACTCTAAGATTTCAGCATAACTCATGTGTGGATTGACATGGGCTCTGATCTCCTGAATTCTCTTTAGTTTTTCTAGAAGCTTATTTGAAATAATGATCTTAAGCTCCGTCTTGTCTCCTGATACGGCTCTCTCTTTTTCTCTAAGCTGTAGAGAGGACTCAGGATCAATCTCTGCTAATATTGCCTGTACCACTCGCGTCGATTTATTTTCGATTTTCTCTAGAAGCTCTTTTTTGTCTTCCAGGGGGAGCTGCTTTTTATTTTTTGATTCTTTTTTTCTAAACACTGCACCCAGCGAACTGAGGTTTGTCAAATTGAGTCTGCCCTCATTAAGGGAGGTCTCTACTTTTTTAGCTTCCTCG
>CAZBEI010000100.1:0-2913 GCA_964490895.1 uncultured Bdellovibrio sp.
ATTGCCCATGAACACCACCTTAGCTGCAGAAGATGTAGAGTATGTTTGTGATGCCATTAGAAAATTTTATGAGCAATCCTAGGGACTTAGAAACTGCTACGGGAGCCACTGCACAAGAGTTAAAAAAAAGATTCTCGTTGGGTAAACTTGAAGACGCGAATTTTTTTCATGATCCCATTGATTTGGGTGACGAAGACTCCAAGCTTCTTGTGTCGCAGCTTTATGAGATGGTCCTGATTCGTGCAACTGAAGAAAAAATTGGACAAGAAGTAGAAGCCAAAAACATTGCCTGTCCCTGTCATTTGGCCATTGGACAGGAGGCCATTCCTGTTGCAATGGGTGCTTTTCTGAGAAAAACGGATCGTGTTTTTGGAACCCATCGTTCTCATGGTCATTATTTGGCTCAAGGGGGATCCCTAGAAGGCCTATTGGCCGAAGTATTAGGGAAGTCCATAGGTTGCTCTAAAGGGATGGGCGGCTCAATGCATCTTTATAGTGGCGAGACTGGATTTTATGGCTCAGTTCCCATTGTTTCGGCAACAGTCAGCCTCGCTGTAGGGGCTGCATTGGCAGCTCAAAAGAAAAAAACAACGGATGTTGCTGTTGCCTATTTTGGAGATGGAGCTATAGAAGAAGGCGCAGTCCATGAGAGTTTAAACTTTGCTGCGACCTTTCGATTGCCCATTATTTTTGTGTGTGAGAACAACTTATTTTCTAGTCATCTCCATATTTCTCTCAGGCAGCCAGCCAGCAGCGTGGCACGTTTTGCTCAGGCCCATTGCTTAGATTACGAAGTAGTAGACGGAAATGACCTAGCCATTCTCAATCAAGTGGCAAGACGCTTTGTGGATCAAGCGCGCTCAGGAAAAGGAGCTAGCTTTATCGAAGCGGTCACTTACCGTTGGAGAGGCCATGTGGGATTTAGAGAAGATATCGATGTGGGAGTTAAGCGCAACGATGATCTCACCCTTTGGAAAAGACGTGATCCTATTGCAAGACTGGTGACTTCGCTTCAAGAGCGAGGAGCCCTCTCCTTTGCCGAATTTGAAAAAATGCAAATGGGTGTGCGTAAAACAGTGGAAGACGCTTGGAATCGTGCACTGAGTGCACCTTATCCAGAAGAAAATACTTTATTAAACACCGTTTATTTTAAGAAAAATTAAGTTATGAGTGCAGATTTAGAAAAAAATATTTCTTATTCGGATGCAATTCGAGAGGCCTTTGTTTTTTTATTAGAAAATAATCCAGAGGTATTTGTCATTGGGCAAGGTCTCTGGAGCCCCTGGTATGTGGGCAATACAATGACAGATTTAGATAAGCTTTTTGGAGTGGACCGAATCATGGACACTCCTGTTTCTGAGTCGGCAACCACAGGAGTTGCCATTGGAGCTTCTCTTTGTGGGCTAAAACCCATTGTCATTCATCCGCGGTTAGATTTTATGATTTTAGCTATGGATCCTATTGTCAATCAAGCAGCCAAATGGTCTTCGATGTTAGGGGGTCAGGCGCATCCGGCAGTCACCATTCGTGGAATCATCAATCGAGGAGGAGAACAAGGAGCTCAGCATTCGCAAGCCCTGCACTCTTGGTTTAGCCATATTCCGGGCTTAAGGGTGGTGATGCCCTACTCTGTGTCTGATGCGAGGGATTTGCTCATTGCCAGTGTTTTATGCGAGGATCCAGTGTTGTACATCGATGACCGCTGGCTCTATGAAACTACCGCAAAGGTGAGTTGCAAAAGTCAAATGTTGCCACTCGAAGAGCAAGGCCCACAGGTCATTCATCAAGGCGTGGATTTGACCTTGGTGGGGAGCGGGTACTCTACTTATCTTTGTTTAGAGGTGGCCGAAAAACTCAAGCAGCACTCATTTTCTGCTGATGTTGTGGATTTGAGGGTTCTCAATCCAATCCAATACACTCGAATTGTCGAATCAGTCAAAAAAACAGGACGGCTTCTCTGCGTGGATGGGGGATGGAGCAATTGTGGATTGGCAGGCGAAATCATTGCAGGAGTGATGGAGCAAACGCCACTCAAATGCCTTCGAGCACAGCCCAAAAGAGTGACATTGCCTCCCGCCCCGGCACCGACCTCTAAAGCCTTAGAAAAAATTTATTATCCAACGGTAGAGGGTGTTTTGAAGGTCGCTATTGAATTAATAAAATCAAAAGAATAATTTACTTTTCAAGAAGCGTTTCAACAATTTTCTGACTTGCTTTTCCATCACCATAAAGGAAGCACTTTTGTCCTTTGCGGCCTATGGCATTAAGTACGGTCGAACTCATCTCTAGGGGGTTGAAAGAAGGGACAAGCGTATTCCAACCCGTGTCTAAAAGCTCTACCCACTCAGTCTCTTTTCTGAGAGTCACGCATGGGACTTGAAAAAAATAAGCTTCTTTTTGTACTCCTCCAGAGTCTGTGGCAATCACGGCCGCATTTTTTTCTAGTGAGATTATGTCCAAATAACTGACAGGATCAATAAGCAAAACAGAGCGAGGAATTTCTGGATGTAAGTTGGCGCTTTTTATGGCCTGTTTTGTGCGAGGGTGAATTGGAAAAACGGTTTTAATTTTTTGAGAAATGGATTTTAAAAATTCAACCAGAGAGGTAAGACTTTTGGGGTCATCTGTATTTTCTGCTCGATGGAGCGTGACTAAGACGTATTTTTGTTTTTCTAAGCCCAGGGTTTTAATAATCTGACTTTTTTTATCCGCTAAATCCGATACACTTAGTGCTAAGTCATACATGACGTCGCCTACGTTTTTAATTTTAGAATGAGAAATACCTTCTTTTTCTAGATTTTTAATTGCACTTTGAGTTGGAGTAAAAAGCAAAGTAGAAGCATGATCGGTCAAAATACGATTGATTTCTTCGGGCATTTTTCGGTTAAAGGATCGGAGCCCTGCCTCGACGTG
>CAZBEI010000101.1:0-41433 GCA_964490895.1 uncultured Bdellovibrio sp.
AAATTATATCTTCGAGGCTCTTTCGACAGCTCCCCAGTTGCTCCCTCAAATCTCCTCTTACAGATCTCCAAAGTCGCTCCCAAAGACTGCCCAAATTGCCCGCTCTTTCTTCCAATCAATTCATCCTAATTGTAAAAGAACCACCCGACTCCAAAAAAACAGATCTGTCTAATGAAATGGATAAGGATGTGATTAGTAGCGGAGTTAAAATTTCAAAGCAAGTAAATTTTAAAAAAATATTTCTAACAGCCCGCCGTAACTAGCAACCCTCGAATTTGCTCTTCCATATGGCTGCTTTTTAAAAAAACATCTTTATTCCTAGAAGTTTCTCCTCGAATTAAAACCACCTGTGTGGCATTGAGCTTTTTCTTCAAAAAAGACAATAACTCCTCGTTTGCTTTCCCATCCTGAGCTGGGGCATGAATCTTCACTTTGAGTCGCCCCGCACGTTCACCCACCACCTCCGTTTTTTTAGCTCCAGG
This sequence comes from uncultured Bdellovibrio sp., assembly GCA_964490895.1. Taxonomy (GTDB): domain Bacteria; phylum Bdellovibrionota; class UBA1018; order UBA1018; family UBA1018; genus JACRAO01. The sequence goes on from CAZBEI010000101.1 coordinate 483, forward strand.
CTGGACATACAGTCGAAGCAGCATCCCATCTGCTTTTTTTTCTAACCAAGATGCAGTCTCTATCACAAGGATCTCACCTTCCTCTTTTTCGGAACTTTTCCCACTCGAGGATCCTCTTTTAAAATCAAATCACAGACGCGGTTCACTTCTTCTTCAAAATTTTTATTCTGAGAGGGCAAAACCTGCCACCCTGTTGGACCTGCTCCAAAAAGCCTGATTGACCGCATTGAGCGCAATTCTTTTTTTAGGCTTTTATGGTGTTCTTTTGTTGTGGCAATCCAAACGCCGTTGTCTTTGAGATGATCTAACTTTTCTCTTAAAATAAGAACAATCTTATCTTCGTCTGGAAATCTTGGAACATAAACCGCAACACAGCCAAACATGGGCTTTGTGTAAGGCGAAAGCTTGGCCAAGAGGTCTAAAACAAATTCGTGGGGAATGGTTTTTTTTATTGCCACTGTTCGATAATCAGCCCAGTGCCCAACTGATAGGGGCTCACTTCAATTTCTGTGTACCCAAATTGGACCGCTAGGGTTTCGGCCATCACAAGTTTACCTAAAACTTTATCCATGCCCTGACCATTTTTTAAATTTTGATATCCATCTTCACTCAATAAAGAAAGCTTTTGAATTCTTTCTGTAAGATCCGAAACTTTGAGCGTTAAAGTTTTTTTAAACTCAGAACCCCCATTTAAGTATTGAACTAACTCAGCAAACTCAATACCCACAAATTTCCGTCGCCCCGCCATAAAAGTGGCTGACTCAATCTTTTTACGAATATCCGTTTGCAACCGATCGGCTGCTTCTTTGAAAGTTTTTGCAGGGTCAAAATATTGAGTAAAGGCAACTCGATATCCCAAATTAAACACTGTGCAATTCTGCCCCAAAACGCATTTTATCTTTTGTTGGCGTAGAACAGACATAAGCTCAACGCTACGGCTCCCACTGTCTACTACTGCAAAATTGGGCAGGCCCTGGCTTCCCACGAGGTAGGCCAATTCTGACTCTCGCTCTTCTGAAGCGATTTCCATTTCTATCTTTAACTCTTTGGCAATTTCAGAAACAGCGACTTTATTTTTTGCCTCACGAAATGCGGCTGTTGCCACTGCTCTTATTTTCAAACTACCACCCTGTTTTTCGCATTCACTGATTTGATTTTGCAATGTCTTTTTAATTTCGATCAATTTTTCTCCGCTGATGACTCCCTGATTTTGAGAAATATCATCTCCCACTCCAACTTTTATCTGTGTCAAAGAATGTTCGATGTAGTGACCTGACTTTATCTCGCCCACAGTCAGCTTAAAGTTATTGCTCCCCATATCAATCGCACAAAGGATACCTGTATCTATTGCAAAAACAGAGCATTCAAAAATACACAAACCTAACAAAATAAATCTCATTTTAAACCACATGCGGCTACTGCTATCTCAATCTCAAAAAACAGTCAATGGGGTCGCAAAACAACCTGTACAACCTCCACCGGATAAGGCATAAAAAGCATCAACAATAATCGGAGGAAAATTTTATGCCACAATCTCAACCCCAACTTAAACCCCAATTTCAAAAAGACTCTCTCGAAGGGAAAAAGCTTCCCGAAGTCAGTTTAGATGGAACCCATGGAAAAACTTTAAACCTACCCTCTGACTTAAAAGGAAAATGGGCTTTGTTTTATTTTTATCCCAAGGATGATACCCCTGGTTGCACGAAGCAAGCCTGTGGCTATCGAGACAACTATAGAACTTTCGAAAAAGAAGGGATCCTAGTATTTGGTGTAAGCTTGGACTCTGTTGAGTCCCACCTCAAATTTCAAAAAAAATATGACTTAACCTTCCCTCTTCTCTCAGACCCAGAACACAAATTGAGCGACGCTCTTGGTGTTTATGGAGACAAAGAATTTGCTGGAAAAAAATACAAAGGACTCAATCGAGACTCTTTTCTTGTTGATCCCAAAGGTGTGATCCGAAAAGTCTGGAGAAAAGTAAGGCCAGAAGAAACCATCGACGAAACGTTAAAAGGGTATTTGGAGCTTAAAAAGAGCTAAGACTATTGAACCCTCACATCTAAAGATCCGCTAAATATCTTGTTTATTCTAGCGGATCATGGCACTATTAGCACAGGATGCGCTAATTATGGTTCTCTATGGCAGAAAAGAAGAAATTCGAAGATTAAAAGAAAAATATAGAAAAAATCAGGCGACCCTGATCGTTCTCTACGGGAGAAGAAGGGTGGGCAAAACAGCATTGGTTGAGTTTTCGTTCCAAAACGAAGTCTTATGGAAATTTGAGGGCCTAGAAGGAGCCTCTTCTCAAAGCCAGCTTAAAAACTTTCATCACCAACTCTGTTCCTACACTCAGACAAAAGCCAATCAAAAAAAACTCCCCTCTGAGGATTGGACAAAAAATTGGAATGACGCTTTTAAAGCCTTAGCAGAGGCTCTAAAAAAACAAAAAAGAAAACCTGTTATTGTTTTTTTTGATGAGTTCCAGTGGCTGGCTTCTATGCGCTCCCCATTTGTCTCCCTCTTCAAAAGCTATTGGGATAATTCATTTTCTAAGCTCACACACTGCCGGTTTGTCCTTTGTGGGTCTATTTCTTCTTTTATGGTAAAAAAAGTGATCCGCTCCAAAGCTCTCTATGGGCGTATTGATACAGAAATCAACCTTAAACCCCTTCTTCTTTTCGAAACACAGTTGTTTTTTGGAGGAAAACGAACAAACCAAGAAATCATTGAAATCGCAATGGCCCTCGGATGCATCCCGCAGTATCTAAAAGAACTCAATCCTAGCCTCAGCTTGAGGCAAAACTTAAATGAAAATGCATTTTCTCAAAGTGGCTTTTTTTTTCAAGAGTTTAGTCGCCTCTTTATCAGTCACTTTGGAAAACATCCAATCTATCAAAATATGATAGAAAAACTTTCTCAAAAACCTCTGAATGCAGAAGAATTAGCAAAAAAATGTTCCTTAAAAACAGGTGGCAGATTTTCAGACCTCCTCTTTGATTTAGAACTTGCAGGCTTTATAGAAAAAGTCACTCCAGTGCACAAATCTCTCTACAGCAAGCAGATTTGTTACCGAATTTATGACGAATACCTCCATTTTTATTTTCGATTTATTAAACCCAATCAAGCTCAAATCATTCAAGGGCATCTTGATTCGAGCTCACTCACTGGCCAACCCTCCTACCAGCAATGGCAGGGATTAGCTTTTGAAAGGCTTTGCAGAAAAAATGCACGACTCATTGCCGAATACCTCCGTTTTTCTGGAATCCAATACAAAGGTGGCTCCTGGTTTACCCGGCAGAAAAAAAACACTCCAGGAGCACAAATTGACCTTCTTTTCGAAAGAGCAGATCGGGTTCTCACCGTTTGTGAAATGAAATATGTTGACTCTCTTTCTGGAGAAAAAATAACTCAAGAATTTGATCATAAAATTAAAATTCTCCAAAACGATTACCCGAAGTTTGGAATTCAAAAAGTACTCATTCTGGGCAAGAAAATAGCACCTCCAGAAAAAATCAAAAAATACTTTGATTGCATTTTATTTGCTGAGGATATTTTTTTTGATTAGCAACACTGCCTCACTCATACCCAAACATGCGTTTGTGCTTTGAAAGGATCCCCTCGCAAGTCTCAATGACAGGCCTAGGATCGTCGACCCCTCTCTCAAATGTGCCCCCATGCACCAGCTCCCCGCTCCTTGGGAAATAATAGTCCTCGCCAAAAAATAAAACGAAATCGAGGTCGCTCATCACAAAATCACGCCCACGTGTGATATAAACAAGCTGCCCTTTGACCGGAATAAGATTGTGATCCTCAAAAATCTTTCGAGAGCCCAAACCCATGCAATTAAAAACAACAGGATGGCTTTTGTTTTTTAAAAATGCCATTAGCTCCTCTCGCGAATTAAATTTCCGCTGGACCATCTCTGCAGCGCTGTCACCCGCTACACTCTCAAAAAGTTTTTTAAGATAGAGAGGCGTATCCACCAAAAAAGTCCCCACTGACTCTCCTGGCAGAGTGACCCCCACGATAGGAAGTCTTTCATATTTTGTAATAGAAAGTCCCATTGCTCTAAACTGCTCAATCCCGGATTTATCAATCTCTGGGTGCTCGGGATCTCTTGCAACATACATGGTGATTTTTCTGACGTGAGAGTCATTTTCCTCAGATAATCTCTGAAATTTAAGATAAGAAACACTCTGAACCTGATGCATGAGTGAAGCAGTCTCTTGCGTTGTCTCTACCGAGATGGGGCTCCATAGAGCCCCCGCCACCATCGAGGTGGTATTTTCAAAGCGTTCTTTATAATAAAGAACAACTTTATAACCTTCTTTTAACAATCGATAGGCCGTACTTAGACCAATCACTCCCCCACCTAAAACTGCAACTTGAGTTTGCCCTTTGTCTATTTTACTCAACTCAGGCTGTGCCAATCTCAGTGCTTCCTCCACAGATCCCAAAGAAAGAGTAAACCCTGCTCCACCATGTCCATAATCATGAATCAAAGTGATCCCATCGAGCGCCTCTACTTCTAGCCTTATTCCACCTTGACGAAAGGGCCTAAGACCTGCCCGAAGAGACACCCCTTCACCCCCTATCTCTGCATGCTCGAGTGGAGGAGGCCTTGGATGATCCACCCCAAAAACAAGAGCAGAAAAAAGAACAATCCCAGAAATCAGGACAAAGGCAGTGAAATATTTAAGTCTTAAACACTTCATTTCTTTGTGTGATATACTTTTTAATTTAAAATAAGTAAATAAAATTAATTTAAATTATGGAATAAAATATTGACTCAATTTAAAAAAAATTATAAAAGCCTCCTCGAGCATAGGTCCCTATGCAGACAAAAGAATTGCATTTTACCGACAAAGAGTGGAAAAAATTTTAAGAGAGACAATAAAAACCTCAGGTGGCAACATTATTGCTCGCGACGAAACAGTAAACGACCCAGAATAATTCTACCTACACAAAACAGATTTAATTCAGCAAAGCCTAAATCGCAAGCACTTCTAAATATCCAAGACTGGCATATTCCTTAATTTTTAAGTCATCTGTCACCAAAGCTGCCTTCATATTTCGAGCAGTGGCAACAATGATTCTGTCTGCAGGATCTCCATGGAAATTTCCAGGCAACCTAGTACTTTCTACAGCTATTTTTGGCAAAAGAGGTCCAAGCACAATTCCAGGAGCCAAGAGGGCTTGCTCTATCCAATCCATGCACGAAACTGGAAAATTAATTTTACCCTTGGCTTCTAGCATAGCCACTTCCCAAACCGAGATAGCAGACACTAGGAGTGAGGAGTTTTTTGAAGCCCTTTCAATCTGCAAAAGAGCTTTTGATGATTCAAGTTTTTTATCTCCGTTGACAAGCCATATCCAAACATGAGTGTCCAAAATAAGAGTTTTATTTGTCAGCATTCCACTTTTCGCCAGTGGGTTCTAGGATGGAGCCATGATAAGACACGGTTCCCTTTAAAAACCCAAACAAAGCGCGCGTGCTTTCTGCTGGTACTGCAACCAGTTTAGCTACGGGTCGGCCGTGCTTTGTAACTAATACTTCTTCGTGAGTTTTTTGGATATCATCCATAATCTGAAGACACTTGGCTTTAAATTTTCCTGCAGGCATAACCATAAGATCTTGCACCATCCTTTACTTTTTAAATGGTAACATAGTCATAATCAATGGTCAAATTTTTAATCCGTGGTGGCATAAAGAGTTGTGATTGACCATGGTCAGTGACCATGATATCATATGATCAGGAGTGATAGCGATGAAGCAAATTGCAGTTTCTAAGTTTAAAGCAACTTGTTTGGCCCTTTTACAGAGGGTTTCAAAAACAGGGCAACCTCTTTTGATTACAAAAAAGGGCCAACCCTTAGCTCAGGTCATTTCTCCACCTCCCCGTAAAGGAGATAAAAAAACATGGCTTGGCTCTTGTTCTCAAACCGCTGAACTCACCGGGAATCTGATTGAACCTGTCGCTCCACAAGCAGATTGGGATATTTATAAAAAATGAGTTCGTATTTATTAGATACTCATATTTGGCTTTGGAGTTTAGTAGATCCGCAAAAGCTCAAGCTAAAAATCAGAAAAGAATTAGAAAATCCACAAAATGAACTCTGGCTCTCTCCCATCAGTATCTGGGAAGCTCTCTTGCTAGGAGAAAAAGGCAGAATAAAAATGACTCCGGATCCAGTGCGCTGGGTGAGGGCTGCCCTAAAAAACACACCTTTTCAGGAAGCAACACTCAATGGCGAAGTGGCATTTGCTTCGCGCTCGATCCAATGGACTCACGCAGATCCTGCAGATTGCTTTTTGGTGGCAACGGCTCTTGTTTTTGATTTAACTTTGATTACAGCAGATCGAAATATTTGGAAATACCCTGGTGTTAAGTGCCTCAAAAATTCTTAAACAGGCAGCCCTCATTTTTTTGTGTGTTCGCGTGCAACCCGCAGTAAATCTGCCATCACACCAGAGGCAGTCCTCTCAGCTCCAGCTCCAGGCCCACGAATGACCAAGGGTTGCTCTTGGGGATAACGTTTTGTTGTGATCACAAACATATTGTCTGCACCCCTTAAACTCGCAAAGGGGTGGGTTTTGGGATAGGCTTTCAATCCAACCGAGATTTCTCCACCTGCTTGAATCGAGGCCACGTAGCGTAAGACTTCTCCACGGGCTTCGGCCGCTTTTATTCTCTCATTAAACTCGGCATCATATTCAGACAGCCGCGCCATAAAGTCTTGAACAGAAATATTGGGGTCTCGGAGTGGCTCTGGCACTAAACTATCAATCTTAATATCTGAGAGTTCTCTAGAGTCATTGGGATCCATAGCTCGGTCTAAAATGAGAGCTTTTCTTGCAACATCAACTCCCGAATAATCATCTCGAGGATCAGGTTCAGTGTACCCCAGTTCCTTTGCCTTTCGCACGACATCAGAAAACTTGCTCCCCGGAGTATAAGAATTCAAACTAAAGGAAAGAGTTCCAGAGAGCACCCCTTCGATCATAAGGATTTTATCGCCTGTATCTTGTAAATCTCGAATGGTACTAAAAACAGGCAACGCTGCTTTAAAAATAAGATGGGCTACTTCCCATCTACACTGAGATAGGTTTTTTATTTTTATGGGCTTCTTAACAGAGCACCAATCCCATTGAAATTAAATGCTTTAATTTTTCATGTACCCAAAGAGCTAGCCCGGAAAAGCACTGCCTTGACTTGGGGGGCAAAAGCTGATAAAAAAGCTTTAGTAATTTATGAATTCCAAAAAAAATATCCTGATCTGTGATGATGACCGACTCGTTCACCTCACTCTCAAGCACATCCTTCAAAATTCATATATTTTCCACTCTGCTTACAATGCTGACGAAGCCACTCTCCACCTAAAAAAAACACCCATCGATATCCTCCTCTTAGACATCAACCTGCGCACTGCCGAAGAAGGCTTAAACTCAATCCCCCGTTTTAAAGAAATAGACCCCGAGATAGCCATCATTATGATCAGCGGCCGCACTGATTTTGAAAGCGTAAGAGCCGCAATGCGCCTAGGTGCAGACGACTATGTTCCAAAAGAATTCGATAAAGATGACTTGGAGCACACGATCCATAGAGTCTTAGAAAGAAAAAACCTACGTACCCAAAAAGAACAACAAAATTTTGAAGTCCAAACTCAACAAAAGCGTTACCCGATGATAGGCAGTAGCCCAGCCATCCAAAATTTAAAAAATACAATCACAAAACTACAAGGAAGTAGAGCCAACGTTCTCATCACTGGAGAAACCGGCACCGGAAAAGAGGTTGTGGCCAGACAAATTCGAGGCACATTGCCCGATGGATCACTCATTCCTTTTGTAGCCATAGACTCTTCTACCATCCAAAATACAACGGCCGAAAGCCTCCTCTTTGGCCACGAAAGAGGATCATTTACTGGAGCTGAGAAAACTCAAAAGGGTGTGTTCGAAGAAGCCAATGGTGGAATTGTCTATTTTGACGAAATTGGAAACATGCCATTAGAAATTCAATCTAAACTTCTGAGAGTCTTACAAGAAAAAGAAATCACAAGACTTGGTTCCACAAAAATCATCCCCCTTGACTTTAGGGTCATCGCAGCCTCCAACAGGGATCTGGAATTCCTTATTTCACAAAATCTATTTAAGGCCGATCTCCTGCAAAGATTAAATACCATCCCTGTTTTTATCCCTCCCCTAAGAGAGAGAAAAGAAGACATCCCTGAACTGTTGGAGCACTTTATCCATCAAAATGCGAAAAAAATAAAATTCACAAAAGAGGCCACCCAACTCTTGCAAGCCCACTTGTGGCCAGGCAACGTGAGAGAACTTAGCAACCTCGTCGCTTATCTCACAACCATGGCAGAGGTCGAAGAAATCGATATTTGTGATTTACCCCCAAAATTAAGAGACAGCCTCATTACACCGCACAAAACAAATGGAGCCCTTACTTTTTACAACCAGGTAGAAACCTATGAAAAAGAAATACTCACACAAGAGTTCGGGCACAATCACAACATCAGCCAGTTGGCTATAAAACTCGGAATGGATCGCTCCCACCTTCACAACAAACTCAAAATGTATGGAATTAAAACACTCTAAATAATGGAAACCCTACCGATAAACCTATGGATCGAGAATAAATCCGCCCTTGGGGTAAAACTTCTTGCCAAGCTATGTAATTAAACTCCCCAAAAAAACCAGAACTCCCCAACCGAACCCAAGCGTTGTAATAGAGCTTCCCACTGCTCGGAGGATAGATAAAAGCCCCGAGACTAAAATTGTAGCTTTTCTTAAAAAAATCTCTAAATGTCATTTCAATCCCCTGAGGACCTCCCAAAATAAAATGGGTTTCTCCCAAAGTCTTAAAGCCAATGACATGAGCTCCCAACATAATATTGATGAGCAACCTTTGATCTAAAATTTTAAGGTATTCTGAATTCAAATAAATTCCTAAATCAGAATAAAAGGCCGAATGCACCGGCATGGCTCCAAAACCCACAACTCGCATGGCCTCTGTGATAAAAAAACTTTGATAAAATGTGAGATAAGGCACCAACGTGTCATGCGTGTTTTTATCCTCAGACTCAAAAGTATAAAGATAAGGCCCTATCCCCATGCCCCAATTGCTGTAGTGAAGTTTTTCTGCAATTCGATATTGAAGCTTGATCTCAGAATTTCCAGATTTTAAAACCACCTCTCCAGGCGAAGACCGCAACCTCAAAGCCCAAAGCGAGGTTGAAGTCGGCTCTGTCTCTACTCCATCCACTAAAACTTTTTCACTGAAATTGTCCCAATACACAAACATCTCTAAGCTTGAAGTTCTGTGCTCCTGCCCGTAGACATAGACCAACCTGCACCCAATATTGACCCACTGATTGGGGGCCAGAGAGCCAGACATGAGCTTGACTTTGAACGGAGAGCAGCTGTGATCCGTAAAAACTAAGGGTTCTGAAGAATTCTTTTGGGGACGAAACCGAATCACCACAGTGCCTGCAAAGTCTTTCTGAGAACGCTTGATTAAAATATGGATTGGATTTTTTTCGCCTGAAATGAGGGCCACTGGCAATTCTGCAAAGCCCTCTCTAGCCTTCAGAGCAAAGGCCTGTGTAAACCCTTTATTGAAAACTTTTCCACCTTCGATGTCATTTGCTTTTACTAATAATCTACCGCGGGGGAGGAGTAAAAAATCAATCGTGCGTACCCACTGGAGACTCTCTTTGCCAAGCGAAATCTCAACTCCAGGAATAGGGGCACCTAACCACTGGACTTCGAAATCAGAGGCTTCGAAATCATTGGGTGCAAAAACAAAAGGAACAGACTCTGTCAAAACCTCCTCGGAAAGCGAAGGCGGCAAAGAATGCTGCAAAGCAGATGCGTCATAAGAACAAAGCATTCCTAAAAATAAAATGACCTTAAGCATCTTATAAAATCGTAACTCAGAATTTTTTATGTGACGAGCAAACTTCATGTATGGTAACAAACACACTGCGTTAGGATGGGGTCTAAAAAATCATGTTGCTCGACCGGAAAAATATTTTAATCACAGGCAGCTCAAGAGGGATTGGTCAAGAAATTGCTAAAACCCTAGCCAGTCACGGCGCGAATGTGTGTGTTCACTATCAATACTCTCAAAAAAATGCGCATGACTTAGTCGACCTGATCCACAAAGAATATGGAGTCAAAGTTCTAGCTATTCAAGCCGATATGAACGACCCCAAATCTATTACTGGTCTTTTTCAAACATTAAAGTCCGAATGGAATCAACTCGATGGTCTTATTTTAAACGCAGCCAGTGGAAATAGAAAAAAACTGCTTGATCAAACGCAAGAGGACTGGGATCGCATTTCTCACATCAACGTCTTAGGACCCATCCAATGTGTCCGCGAAGCACTTCCTCTTTTTCTGAAATACAAAGGCAAAATAATTTTTCTCTCCTCGGAGGGAGCACGCTATGGAATCAGGCACTATGGCGCCATTGGTGTGACCAAAGCCGCGCTCGAAGCAGCGATGCGGCAAATCACGGTCGAATTAAAAGACACGCGGATTCAAATCAATGCCCTCTCGGCAACCTTAGTGAGAACACAAGCCCTAGAGGCTGTCACCCGCGGGCAAATGGATCTTTTTAGAGAAGAGTATTTTATAGACCCCAAAGACATTGCAAAAATGTGTGTTTTCCTAATGAGCGACCTCTGCCCAAGCTCTTTAAAGGGACAAACCCTAAAATTAGACAATGGCACACTTTCGGAGTTTGAACCCCATGCAAGAGCAACATGAACCCATCGCTATTGTCGGAATGGGTTGCTACTTTCCAGACGCACCCAACCCCCAAAAATATTGGGAAAATATTAAGGAAAACCTAGGCCACATCAGGCCACTAGAAAATGGCGAATGTGACCTAGCCCCTGTCTATGATCCAAATCCAAACGCCTGGAATAAAACACAGACACGTCTGGGCGCTCCAATAGAACCTTTTGAATTTCCGTACAAGAAATTTAAAGGACTCCCTCCCTCTGTGCTCCAGGCTTCGGATCCCCATCTCAAATGGGGCCTGCTTTCTGCACAAGATGCAATTGACGAAGCCAAACTCAACATAAAAGACGTCTTTGTTGTTTTAGCTGGAAACGCCTACTCCTCTCCGATGCTTCGAGACTACAGTGACAGTCTCCTTTTTTATCAAATGCACGAATTTCAAAAAACCCAAACTTTTCAATCTCTCTCTGTCGAAGAACAAAGTAAGCTCATCGAAAAATTAAACAAAGACTATTTTAAACTACATAAAAAACTCTCTGTGGACGGATTAGTCGCCTCCATGGCGAGTCACTTGGCTGCACGCATTGCAAAACTCAATGGCTTTACAGGAGGACATACGGCCGTAGATTCTGCATGTGCTTCGTCTTTTGCCGCCTTAGATCTTGGAATAAGACGCTTGAGAGCGCATTCGTCCGAAGTTGCAGTGGTCGGAGGAGTAGGAGAGATCATCCCCTTTTTTTATGTCTACTGCTCAATTGCTAAAACAATGTCTGACCAGGGGAGCTTTCCCTTCGATACTCGCGCTTCAGGATTTGTGGTTGGCGAAGGAGCTGGTTTTTTAGTTTTAAAGCGACTCTCAAAAGCACTCGAGGATCAAAATACCATTCATGCCATCATCCGTGGGATTGGAGCTTCTTCGGATGGATCTAAAACCTCTCCTTGGGCTCCCAACAAAGATGGGCAAAAACTGGCGATCCAAAGAGCTCTCAAACAAGTTCCATATACAATTTCTGACCTTCAATACATCGAATGCCATGGCACTGGCACAAAAGTCGGGGACCTCGAAGAGGTCTTAGGCATCGAAGAACTCCTTGCCAAAGAGAATTTTCAAAATAAAATAGCGATCGGTTCTGCCAAGGGAGCTTTAGGGCACCTGCTCACAGGGGCTGGAATGGCTGGACTCTTTAGGACCATACTCGCTCTTAAAAATAAAACGCTCCCACCCACTGTGGGATTAAAAAATCCAATCACCGAACTAAAACTCCCCACTTGTCCTCTCTTTGTCCCTTCTAAACCGCTGGAGTGGAAATTACCTCAAAATCAGCTTGTCAGACGAGCAATGGTCAATAGCTTTGGGTTTGGGGGTACAAACTACAATCTGCAAATTGAAGAATTTAACCCCGATCAACGACCTCACAAAAAACCTCATAGAACCATGCCCAAAGACCCCATCGCTGTAGTGGGAATGGGAATTTATTTGCCAGGAGCAAAATCGCCCCAAGAATTTTTAGAGAACTTAAAAGAAGGAAAAACTTTTTTATCAGATCCGCCTATTGACCGATGGAACAAAGCGACTTTTCATGCTCACTCTGGTAAATGGAAAACTCAAACCACTCGAGGCGGATTTTGTGATTTGCCTACTCAAAAAGAAAAAATGAGATGGAAAATTCCTCCGGTAACACTCGAGCATATCGACCCCAATCAGTTTCGACTTTTTTATACGGTCGAAGAAGCTCTCAAACAATCTGGACTCCTCAAGCACCCTGACATTTTAGAAAACACAAATTTAATTTGTGGCAATATGATGGACTCTGATTTTTTGTTTGGAGAACATGCGAGTGTCCGATTTCATTATTTTTCAGACTTTATTAGAAAAAATTTTCCGGCCCTCACTGCAACTCAAAAAGAAAATCTTATCGAAGAATTTTTTGAAAAAATAAAACCCAATCTCCATACCTTTAGTCCCGATAACTCGACCTCTGGGATTGACTCGATGCTGGGGGCACGTGTGGCTAAATTTTTTAACCTCAAAGGAGGAGCTCTATCTCTGGACGCAGTATGCGCCACAGGTATTGTGGCACTTGACTTTGCACTCCATGCGCTAAGAGCGGGAGAGTTAAGAGCCAGCGTGGTTTGTTCTTCGAATATGGGGATGAGCGGCCCACTTTTTTGTACTTACAATGATTTGACAGCACTTTCGCAAACAAACGAAATCCGCCCCTTTGATAAAAATCGAGATGGAATGATTTTAGGCGAAGGCTCAGTGGCCTTTGTTTTGAGAAGATTAAATGACGCAATCGAAGATAAGCAAGAGATTTTGGCCCTCGTCCATGCAACCGGATTATCAAGTGACGGCACCTCTCTTCAGATGCTCTCTCCAGTCAAAGAAACAGTCAAAATAGCATTCAAAAATGCCCTCAAAAATTTTGGGCAGTCCCCTCCTCCCATCGAATTTTTAGAATGTCATGGCTCAGGCACTCCCATTGGAGATCAAATTGAAATGCAGTGTGCACAAGAAATTTATGGCTCTCAAAAGCCCCTGACCTTAGGCTCTGTAAAAAGCACTATTGGGCATCTCAAAGTCGCCTCTGCATTTGCTTCTCTGGCTAAAACAATTCTGTCATTGAAGGAAAAAAAGATTTTTCCAACGGCGAATTTTCATACTCCGGATCCTTATTTGACCGAGCACTCTCAAACTCTTTGTGTTTCAAAAAAAATAAAATCTTATGCCGAACACACGCCTTGGGCTGCAGTCAATGCAATGGGGCTAGGCGGAATCAACGGACACGCCATCTTGTCTGCCTACGAACCGCTCAATATAATGACCCAGAAAAAAACCGCCTTTCTTTTTCCAGGCCAAAGCTCTGCTTATCCAGGGATGTACAAAAACCTCAGTCAAAATAATTCGGTTTTTAAAAAATATTTAGCCAGTGTGGATTCTTTCTGCGAAAAGAAGGGGAAAGAAAAATTAAGCCAAGTCCTTTATCAACCCCAAAACTCAATTCTCCTAAACGACCTTTTTTACAGTCAAATAGCTCCTTACACTTTTCAGGTAGCTGCGGCCACCTTCATTACAGAGGAGCTCGACTTAGAACCACACTTGCTCATGGGTCACTCTGTGGGAGAAGTTGCGTGTCTTTGTATTGTACGAGCTTTTGATTTCGAAACGGGGCTAGACATCCTTTCAAAACGCTATGAGCTTGTTTCGAATCTTCTCAAACAAGGGCAACCTCCCGCCGGAATGCTTGTTGTAAGGGCAAACAAGACCACTGCAGAAAAACTCATCCAAAATATCTCGAATGTCTACATTGCAAACCTCAACGCCCCAGATCAAACTGTCCTCTCAGGTTTGAGAGAGGATTTAGAAAAAGTTCTGCCACGAGCAGATCTTGAAGCCATCGATTATAAATTTCTCTCAATGAAGCAAGCTTTTCACAGCCCTATTTTAAAACCTGCCATTTTACCGTTTTATGAATTTCTTAAAAACATAAAATTCAGCCCAATGAGGATCCCCTGCACTTCTTTAGTATTTAAGAAAATTTATCAAGATCCAGAATTTATTGCCGAAAGTCTTTCTCAGGCGCTAGTGGCTCCGGTTCCATTCATGGACTTGATTGAGCTCGCGTACGAAAACGGCGTTCGCTCTTTTATAGACCTTGGACCTGGGACGTCTTTAAAAAACTTAGTCACCCATAATCTTTCCTCTAAAAAAGACTATAAAGTTTTTAATTTTAATCATCCCAAAGAAAATGACGAAGCAACTTCACAGAAACTTTTTATTGAGTTCAAACACAAACTCAAGTGCAGCGAAAAAAAAATCCCCCCTCAAATCTCAGGCTCCTCTTTCGAAAAAGGAGTAGAACAAGGAAAACTCTGGAGAAAAAACTTTACGGACTATGAGTGGGTTCTAGGCCGTTTTCCAAAAGACATCCATTTAAATAAAGAAGGCGCACTCAAAAATCTCTTAGTGGCAACCCCCCAAGAGTACTTAGAGGAAATGAAAGGAATTGCCAAAGGCGCCGGGGTCTCTGAAACACAGGTGTTCTTAGTCTCTACCCTGAGTAGTGTTGCCACTTCGAAATACGGACTTTGTTCCGGATTGATCACTCCAAAGAGCTCTCCCAATAGTTCTAAAAGACATCATGCTGCAAACTATGACTTTCCCTTTGTGACACCCGAGGACTCAGTGAGATTACCACGTGCGGTTTTACAAATAAACTCCACGGGAAAAATTCCATTTTTAGGAGTTTTTAAATTGGGCTCTCCACTCCCCCTGTGTGGTATAAACCAAGAGGGGTTGTCGATTACCTCGTGTGCGGGTTATCCCAAAGGCGATCTCGACACCGGCATGAGCATTTATGCGCTCACTCGCACTCTTTTAGAAAACTTTAGCTCTTTATCTCTAATCAAAGATTTTGTCTCAAAGACTTCTTTAGAGGGGTCTTGGATTTTGCTCATTCACTCAACAAAAGACCAAAAAGCCATCAAAATCGAATGGTCTGATAAAAACTATAAAATTTTAGAAGAGGAAAGCCTTTATACCACCAATCATTTTCAGACCTTAGAGCTTGGCACTCCCAAACGCGAAGACTCTGTGCTTCGCCTGGAGAGGCTAAAAACACTTTATGAAAACTCCGAAGCTCCAGAAAAAATCCTGGGGGACCGATTTGATCTCGCGCGCGGGAAAGTAACAAAATTTTCGACTAAAAACACACTCAATCGCTACAACACGAGTGTTTCTGTTATTTTTGATCCAGAAAAAAAAGAAATGCAAGCTGCCCTTCATTCTATTCCCTCAGGCAATGGTCCTTTTGTAACCTATGGGTTTCAATTAAAACCAAAAACACTGCGGTGGAGTATCGAGCTTGGATCAGAAGTAAATTACAAAAAGAAAGGAGAGCTCCCCTTTCTTTTATTCTTAGCAGACAACCAAGCTCAAAAAAATTCTTTTTCGCCTCTGATTACACGATCCTACAATCGCTTCAAGATTTTAGCATTGGGAGAGTCAGTGCCTTTGCTTCCTGCTCAATGGAATTTGGTCGATCTCACTGCATGGATGATTTATGGAGAAAACTATTTCGAAGATTTTCTAAAAAAAACAAAAAGTCTCAAAAAAATTCTCTCTTTACAAGGACTGCAAAAAATAATTGCTGTGGGAAAATTAGACTCTTGTTACTCCGAAGCCACTTCTGCTTTCTACAAAGCTTTGACTTTGGATTACCCAGACACGAAGTCTTGTTTTATTTTTTACCCTACAAAATTTGAGGACGAAAAACTCGTACAGAAAACGCTTGAGGTTATCCAAGCCCAAGACTTACCCTCTCTTTTAGTTTTAAAAGGTGGAAAATTTTATTCGCAAAAAAACGCCTTAACGCCAATCAAGACCACACCACACCAAACTTTATCTGATCCTACTTTTTTAATCACAGGAGGAGCAGGTGGCATCACTTGCGAAATAGGCCTGGCTTTAGCTCAGAAATATGGGGGCCGGTTTATTTTGATAGGCCGAAGCAAGCTCACATCACTTGAGTTCAAAAATTTTGAAGCATTCTTAGAACACGCACGAAATCAAACCCCTGGACTTAAACCGATCGAATACAAAGCATTGTGGGAAAAACAAATGCGAGCGCAAACGACTTTAAAAAATATCGATCGCTACAAAAACTTAGGGGTAGAGGTCCATTACTGTACTTTAGATCTTATTCAAAATAATATAGAAAAACTCTCAGAAATTATAAAAACTCATGGCCCGATTGATCATCTGATCCATGGAGCAGGAACCGAGCGCTCTAAAAAATTTCTAGATAAGGGAGACACAGAATTTTCTCAAATATTTCTAAGCAAGACCTTAGGCACAAACAATCTTCTCAATGCCCTTTTAGGACAACCCCTCAAATCGGCTTTTTTCTTTTCCTCTGTCAGCGCTGTCAGCGGCAATATCGGGCAAACAGACTACAGCGCCACCAATGCCACTTATTTTGCACTTCACGAAGGGATGAAAAAAAAATTTCGAGAGGTCGTGTCTAAAACAATCTGTTGGCCGGCCTGGGGAGAAACAGGGATGGCGATCGATCCTGCTGTTTTTTCTGAAATGAAAGCCTCTGGAGTTAATTTTATTTCAATTCAAGATGGAGTGCAGTTTTTCTTAGACGAATTTTCGAACGAGTCTTCTTTAGACAATGTCATTTGCACTCCCTCTTCTTTAGATGCAACAACGCGTAATCCCATTTATCCAAGCGCACAGGAAAGAAACCTCATGGAAAAGTGGTTAGAGCGCGTCTCAGATCTGCCCTACATTGACGGGATCCATACGGTCGAATTGGATCAGGATTGTCCTAAAAAAATTATTTTTGTTAAATATTTCTCTGGCAAAGAAGAATTTCTCAAAGACCACCTTGTCAAGGGGGTGCCTACATTGCCAGGAGTCATCTTGACAGAAATGCTGCTTCAAGCTGCTTCTTTTTTGAAAGATGCTGTCTGTATCCGCTCCATTTGTTTTTTAAATCCATGCCGGATTTCTCAAACCCAAGGCACACGATTAAAGCTTATTTTAGAAAAAAAAGGGATCGATTCCTACTCTTTTCAAATCACCACACCAAAAATGAGGAGTGATGGAGAAGTCCTGGTTCAAGACTTTATAAACTGCGAAGGTTCCTTCACCCTGGAAGAGTCTCAGCCACGAGAAAAAAGAGAGAAAGAAAAACTAAAAAAAATCATTCGAGAGCATTCGGCGCCTCTGATTGAAACCCAGGCATTTTACGAAAAACTTTTGAGTAAATTTCCAGAAAAATTGGGGGCCAATTTTCATACGCTCAAAGAAATCTTATATAAAAGTGACACTTGTATTTTAGCAAAAGGACACTACAAAGAAACTCAAGCCTTTGGCCGAGGAAAATTTTTATTCCACGCCTCCATTTTTGACCTCATGAATCACTGTATAGTTGAGTATGAACCTGTTCAAAAGGGGGATCTCCTGTATTTGCCGTATGAGTTTAAAGAAATTAATTGTTATAAGCCTTTTATGCAAGAAAATGACTATTTTATTTTCTTGACAGAACTCTCACAGCAAGAAAATACGTTGCATTTTAGAGCTGAATTTTTTGATACAGATTTAAATCTTTGCTTAGAGGTTGGAGAGGTGACTCATCGAAAGTACAGTTGATGGCAATAGCACATGATCCTATTTTTAAAAATTATTTTTATCACAGCCTGTATTTTTTCGTTTCTTTACCGAATCATTGCACTCATTCGATCTAAAATGACTCTGAGCAAAAGCATAATGCCGCCCAGAAATCAAAATAACACCTACATCATCCTCCCTTGCAAGGGGCTAGATCCAGAAATGAAAGAATGGCTCCCAAAAATTGCAGACATGAAAAAAGAAATCCCCAGTCTCCAGTTTCTCTTTGTATTTTCAGATTCAAATGATTCAGCTCTGACTACCCTGAACGCCTTCGAAGACGAACTCACCTATCTTATTTCTAAAGAGGGTCCTCAATTTAATTCCTTAAAATGCCAAAACCTAGTAAGTGCTTTAACCTATCTCAGAGAAAAGCAAGCACACGATGATGATTTTCTTATTTTTTTAGATTCAGATGCAAAACTAAGTTCCACTTGGCTCAAAAACTGCACTGACGAACTACATCAAAACTCAAACGCTATCCTCACCACCTATCGCTATTATAAATCAAGCTCATACTTTGCCTCCACATTTTCGGACGAGCTATTAATAGGTCAGTTTTATCCAAAAACAAGGTTTATTTGGGGTGGACTGATGGCCGGAAAATATCAAACATTCAAAAGCTTAGAGGCAGAAAAAACATGGCAAATGGCTTTTAGTGACGACTGTACTTTGACAAAACAAGCTCAGACCAAAAAAATCCCAATTTATTTTTCACACTCACTTTTAAGAGCCTCTACAATAGCCCACGCTCATGCCTCGGCCTTTGTGCATCGACAACTTCAGATCATTGCTCTCTATAGGCCAAATGCTTTTAAATTATTTTTGTTCATTAAAACAATGATTTCTCTTTTCGGGATTATAAGCTTTTTTATGTCATTAAAGTTTTTTCTTATTTACATGGCTATGACTTCTATTTTTGCATTACTACAGACCCTGCTCACTCCTCTCAAATTAGACTTAGAAATGATATTCAAAATTTTTCTTGCACCGCTTACTTATCTTTGGATCACTTTTTTAGCTTGGAGGGCTTATTGCAGCCCTCAGAAAATCACTTGGAGAGATGTGCAATATGAGCTCAATAAAAACGGGGAAGTCTTGAACAGGCATATAGCACTGACCCATGAGCATAGGAGATAACATAGCTTTAGAGGAAATCACCGCCGCCTCTCACCAGACTTCGAGGAGGCAGCTTAGTTCCATCAGCGATCACAGCCCCTGGCAATAAAATGGAGTCAACCCCGATGACACAGTTTTTTCCGATGGTGACACCTGGAGCAAGTTTAGCATGTCCTCCAATCACACTATTTTCTCCAATCACCACCTTACCCAACAACACTTCGTCTGCCTTGGTCTGAATATGCCCAACAATACGACAAGACTGGCCCAAAACTGCGCCGTCATGGATTTCTACAAGCGAGAGGTCTTGGATCATAACATCTCGTCCAAAAACCACGTTTTTTCCCACCTTGGCTCCCATCAAGCGATAATAAGTTTTTTGAAATCCATAATAATGATTAAAATAGGGAAAGAATAAACTGAGCGCAAAGTTATGAAAAAAAATCTCCCTCTGAATTTGAAATATTTTTCTAGGCTCTTTTTTGGGATTAAAAACAGAAGGCACTAGGCCAATTTTTCTTATTTTTTTATAACTGGCCACCATCAGTAAAAAAAATATGGGGTAAGTTAAAAAAGCAAAAACCCAAAATAAAAACTTCGAATAGAAAGAAAAATCCTGAATTAAAAACCAAAGCAGCCCATAGGGCACACTCGCCAGAGTTGCGAAAAAAAAGGACAAAACAAAGGTAATCAAATCAAAAAGCATAGAGATAAAATCCAAACTGTGAGAGTTTAATCAGACACCTGCTTGGCTATCATTTTTACAATGGCCTCCAGTGTTGGAGTCTGTTTTAAACTAAAGTCTTCTTTGAGTTCGAGTTGAAATTTTCTCCGAATCATCCCTAAAATTTCTATTTGTTTTACTGAATCAATCCCCAAATCTGCCTCTAAATCAAGTTTCGGATCGAGCATCTCCACTGGATATCCCGTCTTTTCGGCAAAGAGCGCTGTCACTTCTTTGAGAAGCGCGCTTTCGTCACCCCATTTATTTTCTACTTTGGGACTGGGCTTATAAAGAGAAGGCTGCGAGCTTGCCTGAATGACTTGTGACCTAGCCACACCCCTTTCTTCGTCCAAAAGTTCAAAACTATTTTTTAACAACGAGGCCAAGACCCTCTTTTGGCTGACTACATGTCTACGGAACTCTGCCTTTTTAGAAAGCAGCTTAATTTCGTCATCTCCTAAAAAGGTTGAGAGCATCGCCATGTCTGAGATCAACTCTAAATTCTCTGGCTGCATTAAAGATCACCCCCATGGCTTCATGCCAAATGAACAAAAAGCAGTCAATAAAGTTTCGTTAAAAGCCAGATTGCTTCACAGAAATCAAAGACGCGATGCATTTTCAAAGTGCGTCATGATTTTAGCGCAACTGTAAAAACATACTGATTTTCCAAATTAAAAAATTCAGATCGAAGCGAAAATAAATGAGGAACTCCCTCAACACAGATACGGCCAAAATAATGTAAAAACTCATTTTTATTTCGAATCCAACTGATGATTTCCTCAGATACAAGATAACTTTCCATACTTAAAGTAGAAAGGCTCAAGCCTTTGCCGATCGCTTTGCCCATGGCTTCTTTAGCGGTCCATAAAAGAGTCATGCCAACCCATTGATCTTTTGTATCAAGATATCTTAAGAGCTCTCTCTCCTGAAAAGTAAAATTCATTTCAAAAAAACTAGGATCTCTCTCTTCGATCTTTTCTAAATCAATCCCTATGAGTTTATAGGGATGAAAAGCACTGGCTGCCAATTCTCCACTGTGTGAGATGGAAAGAGACCCCACGGGCAAAGCACCTCCTCTAAGAAGAGCAATGGGGCGGACCTTACAATGCGATTCTTTCGAATTTTCGATTCGAATATTTTTTTCTAGAAATTTAGGAAAATAAGTTTTTACTGCTTTTTTAGCTGCAAGCCTCCCATATAAAAAACTTTTCTTTCGTTTTAAAATTGAAAATGCATCAAATTTTTTTAACTCTTCTTCGTCTAATAGGTCACAAGCTTTCTCTCGCTCCAGCGACAAACCTGTCAAACCTAAAACCACAACACTCATTTTCGAATTTTGACTGCCGTCTTTGGTATAAATAAAAGAATGATCCCCCTTGGTTGAGAGAGGATATGCCAGAAGGTACAAGAGAGGTCAACCCCGACAAAAAACGGCTTGACACCCCGCGTGGAACATATTAAATCAACATACACTATGAATAAAAAATTCTGTCTTTAGAAATTTTATGTTTTTTTATCTATTTTTTTCAGCTTTAATACACGTTTTTTTAGTTGGATTTTTAATATCTCACCATTCCAGTGAACTGAAACATTTTAACCCTATTGAAATGATAATAACCTCAACCTCTGAGCCAAAATTACAAAAACTTAAAAAAACGCCTTTTGCTAAAAACCAAACTCAAGAAACTGAATCTAAAAAATCAAACTATATGCCCCCACCCCTCTATCCCGAAGGTGCAAGGCAAAAAGGCTGGGAAGGAGAGGTAGAAATTGTTTTGCAAACCAACGGGGAAGGTTTCGTCAAAGAAGCAAAATTAATCAAGAGCAGTGGATTTTTGATTTTAGATCAAACCGCACTGGAAACAGCTAAAAAATGGAGACTTTCTCCGCTCGCAGAGCTCCATGTTCCGTTTCATTTTCAACTTAAAGATGAGTAGGGCTTATCCGAACTAAAAAGTGAGATCCAAGGACAATCAGTGAGATCTAAACGGCACTAAAAGCATCCAAAGCACATGAGTGACTTCGGGTGTTTGAAACTGTGACAAACCAATCACCATTTTTTGATGCCCTTTTTCTGGTTGGGCTCTATAGGTCTTAAATAGACGATCCCAAATCGGAAAATTAAATGCAAAATTACTGTTGGTCTCTCGCTCAATCACAGAGTGGTGCACCCGATGCATGTCTGGAGTTACCAGAATCCACCTTAAAATCTTGTCAAAACAAAGTGGAAACCGAACGTTGCTATGATTAAACATTGAAGTCGCGTTGAGAATAATTTCGAATGCTAAAACGCTAGTGGCCGGGGCTCCAATCAAATAAATAGCCGCCACTTTTATACCCATGGAAACAATGATTTCAAGCGGATGAAACCTAAACCCAGAAGTCACATCTAAATCCAAGTCTGCATGGTGAACTAAATGCAATCGCCAGAGCCAAGGCACTTTGTGAAACATCAGGTGCTGCAAATAAATGACGAAATCTAAGAGTAAAATGGCCACTAAAATTTTTACCCCACCAGACAGACGAAGGTACTGTAACATCGCTTGATGCCCTTGAGTTTCTATAAATCTAGCAAACCCTACTAAAGACAAAGGAAAAACAACTCGAACAGCAAAAATGTCAATGACCACTAAAAAAAAATGACTCATCCATCTTTTTGACCGAGATAAAACCTGGGTCTTTTTAGGAGCGACGCACTCCAATGTCCCCATCAAAACCAAAACTCCAGTAAAAACAACAAGACGAACGAGGGCATCTTTCTCAATCATCTTAACCCTGCGCCCAATACTGTTTTTCCACTTGAGATCGGTTCGCACCTTTTTTGTCCAAGTTCCAGTCGCTTTTTCAAAAAGGCATTTACCCAGTCTTGAGTATTTGTAAAAACTCCAAACCACTGAGCATCTGCAATACTGACAAGTGCAAATAAATCTCTGATTTGATCAGTGCTTAATAAACTCAAACGTTCATATAGAAATTTTCGAGCTTCTTCACTGATGCGAGGCTTGACAATGACTCCTTCTCCATTGTTTAAATTTCCAATACAACTCCCTGGCAGATCATTTTTAAAAACAGAGACATTAAAGGATTTGAGGTTGGCTCTGCCAAAGCTATCGCCATAATCGTGCGAATACGCCGTCACTTTTTCACAGTGATACTTTTCGTTAGTTTTAGTGTATTCATCACAGACAAGCCGATTGTTGTGCGCATCGGCATCTGTGTTGATGATAAACACATGCCAAAGCATGAGCGCCTCCCTTTCAGCTAAAACCGCCTCTTTTTGATCCTTGGGAAGTTGTGAATCAATGCGAGAAACTTCGTCCCAGGCAAAGCCCTGAGGTTTTTTTGGAGTTCCTGGATTTGTGATTTTTATTCCTTTCCATTTGTTTTCAATGACCGCAATCTTAAAATTGTAAGTCTTGTCAGACTTAGGATCAGAGGAACGATGACTGCTCCAGGGGTTTTGCGATGGACAACCCCTACAAGAAATAAGAGCAGGACAGAGAACATCCGCAGCAAAACCCATGAGATTGGCAAAAGTAGTTCCTAAGGGTCCATTGGTTGTTTCTTTGCTCATAGAATCGAATTTTCCATATTTGACTTTCAATACTTTGGTTTTATTGCCTATATTGAATTTACAGAGAAATTTTTCTGTCATTCCATCTAATTTTTCGTCGCCCAAAGCAGGTACATAATCGCACGGGATGGCAGGCCTTTTGAATTGACCTTGCCCATCTTTAGAATATACCCCAAATTTGCTGCACTTATTATTGAGCCAATCTAAAATCGAAACTTTTACATCACTTTCATTCCAGTTTAAATTCAAGGATCTAGATTTACTGAGAGATTCAACACGTTCTTCTACAGAGAGATTGTGAAAATATAGTTTAGCCTCATCCTCTTGTTGATCAGCAAAAAGTGAATGTGCAAATAAGAAACCACCTAAAACCAAACACCACATATTCATTAAGAGACAGATAGCACGGTGTGCCGAGGGTTTCAATAACCCTTCTTTTCCTTGACATTTCATGTACATAAAATTACCAAATCAGAAGGTGGAAATATTCGATGACAGTCAAAAATACATTGTTACAAATTTTTTCTGGTATAGGATCTAAAGACGCAAAAAAAGGGGAACAGATCACAGCTCAAAAAGCCTCCGAAGAAGTCAGGAACAATGAGGCCGTCCTAGTAGATGTCCGTGAGGAAAGCGAAATCAAAAAAGGCATGGCGAGCTCTGCCCTTTGGCTAGCCACTTCTGAAATTGAAAACCAAACCCAAAACTACCACACATTTATCTCACAACTTCCTAAAGATAAAAAAATTATCATCTACTGTGGAGCCGGAGTCAGAGCAGGGCGCTTTATCGAAAAATTAGAAACCCTTGGCTTCAAGACAGCCAACATGGGAGGATTTTCGGACTGGCAGTTTGCAGGACTTCCTATCAAAAAATGAAACTCTGTTTATATGTCCTTAGTATTTTTCTGCTTTGCGCAGACCCCGCACATGCAGTACTCCTGTGTGGGATAGATTCAAAAAAAAGCGACCTCTGCGTGGCCAATATTGACCAACTCAAGCCCACCCAGCCTGCTGTAGGCTGGCTTGAGGTTCATAAAAAGAAAGAATTTTTTTCTCAATTCATGGACAAAAAAAGGAAATCCCTTTTTTTTGAAATCCGAAACCCCATCCCCACTGTAATTGGACCCAAAGGTACGCTTTACATTATTGATAAACACCATCAAGCAAGAGCGTTTTATGATCTTGGAGTCAAAACAGTCTTCTGCTTTATTGAAGAAAATTTTTCTAAGCTCAATCCAGAAGCATTTTGGAATCAAATGAAATCCCATCATTGGGTTTATAGTGGATACTCCAAAAAACCCCTGCCCACATCCATTGCAGCCCTCGAAGATGACCCCTATCGAAGCCTCGCGGGAGCTGTTCGCGACAGAGGGGGGTTTCGTAAAACCGATGTGCCTTTTACAGAATTTGAATGGGCCTGTTTTTTTAGATCAAAAATAGAAATAGGTAAATCAAAAGCCGACTTTGAAAAAGCATTAGAGAAAGCTCTAAAATTAGCCCGCACCGAAGAAGCAAAGGACTTGCCTGGATTTATTCGTTCGAAATAAGCCAAAAAAAACTAAAAGTTTATTTTGTATGCTTAGGTACAATCTCGCGGGTGTCTTGTAAGAGCCATGCAAGATTTTTTTTGGTATAGCGCCTTTCAACGCGCTTAAAGAGATTCTCGTCCACTCCAATTCGGCTAAAATAATCACTTGGATCTTCGATCCCTGAGGCAGCTAGGTCTCGAGAGGCTGCATAGTTTTGGCTATCATCATTCACTCCTGAAAGCCCTCCCACTACACTATTTGGATCACTACCCCCTCCAGCCACACCACCGCCTCCACCGGAATATAATGAACCTGCTTCGGCCGGACTCTTTGCTAAATCTTCTTTTTTTCTGCCATTCAATAGATCAGCATCTGTTTTTCCTGGAGTTAGGCCAGAACCGTTCCCAGAAGACCCTCCTCCTCCTCCGCCTTCGCCTCCACTCCCATTTTTACTTCCAAATGGGGAGTCTTTGTTCAAATCATTGAGCGAAGTTTTTAGTGTAGGTGTCTGAGAAGGAGGATCCTCTGCTGCTTTATTGCTTGGAATCCCAAGCCCCGCTCCATCAACCAGAGCCATCCTCTCAGGCTCTAAACCTCCTGTTTTTCCAACCCCATTTAGGTGCGATCTTAAACTAACAATGTCATTGCTAAGATCTTTTGTTGCCACTGCAGTTTTACCCAATGCTTCTGCTGTACCTGATGAAACAGGACCCAGTTTAACATTGTTGATTTCAGGTGGAACAGGAGGCATAGGTGTAGAACCCCCACCACAGTGAGTAAAAATAAAGATTAAAAAAATAAGAAAAAAATTTATTTTTATTTTATTCATAACTTAAAATCCGATTTTAAAACTTCGCAGGTTGCTTTAAAATATTGAACCATTTCTTCTGGTGTGTCCCGATCAACCTCTCTTTGTGCGCACCTATGCCACGCATGAAGACATTTTGAAAATCCTTTTCCATTTTTACACCATCCACACTTAGCTAAAACCTTAGCCCTCACTCGGTCATGAATTTTTGCAATATTCTCAGGACCAAGAAAATTGTCCCAGCTTCCCACTCTCTTTTGAAATTTTTCTCCTGCCTCATCCAAAATCGTCCACACAACGAAGTATGCCGCTTGAGCTTCGAGAGAATCTCTAAATGCCACTAATTTTTGAGCCAACTGCCGATCCTGACCCTGATCAGGACCTTTTCCTGGCGTTGAAATTTTAGAGTCCCAATTTGCAAAATATTTTTTGGCTTCAGAGATTCCTCCAGGACCTAAATCTTTTTCTAAGCGGGCGACAAACCCATTTGTTTTTTCTGTATAAAAAGCTAAATCCATGGCTGCCTCAACACCACCAGGGGATACCGGGATTTTAGGAATTTCAGCTATGGCTCGAATTTGTGCAAAAACTTTTTTTGCAGCTTCACTAATGGCATAAGTGAGCAAACCTGTATATTGCATATAGGACCATGTATTTGGGTTAAAAAAGGGGGGATAGATATTGGCATAAGGACGCGGCTCACAACTTGTGCCTGTATAGGCTCTTGCATCTTCGCTTTTTTCTTTATTAAACATCGTCGGACAAATACTGCAGGCTGGATAAATAGGCAGTTGATCTTGTGGCTCCTGAAGATTAATCACACGAGCAAAAGTTCCACTTCGGCGAAAAGCCTTGCCTCCAATAGATTCGTCATTATAAAAACTCGCAACACCGGTTTTTAGATACTCCGTGGCTTTTTCAATAATTCTTTCATTGACGTAGTGACAAGTATTTAAAATCCCTTCTGGTGCACAGGGTGAATCCACTCCTGCAGATACATTATATGTAGGCCCTACTAATGTTTGAACAGAACTTTGGATAGGCCTTTGAATAGGAATGACAGCAGGCATATCCAATAGTAATGCCGATGGACCACTTTGCGCTTCCCTTGGTATTGCAGAAAGAGCAACCCAAAAAATAAGAACAAAACCTTTTCTAGACATTTTTTATTTCCCCCTTAAAAACACTTACTCTTTTATTGTACCGCTAAAAATTAGTAGTTGACAATATTTATCTACAATAGAGAATAAAGAAGCACGGGGGTTTGTTAAATTTCATTAAAATATTAATTTATGATTAGTTTTATGATTAAAAGTTACAAAAAATTAACGATCCAAGGCAACCTAAAAGGAGAGCTAAACACAATTACTTTACACAAAAGACAGCCTTTTTTAGATATTTTTTGCATTGTTGTGTTTTTATTTTCTAATTCGACTTTCGCTTCAAAGCTAGAAGAAGCAGAAAATACTCTGACAAAAGCAAAAAATGACTACTACCGAGCACTCGTCTCAGGCTCTAACCTGACAACAGAAGAAAAGCACAAAATAAGAGAAAAAATACTCACTCCTGCCATCGAAGACGTCACAAAAGCTCTCAATGAAGCAAACGAAAAATTTGCTTCAAAATACGTTAAAATTCTATCTCAAGAAGAATTCGACAAAACGCTCGCAGATGCGGAGAGAGAAGCTGAGAGTCTAAAAGAGGACCATTTATCAAGCAACTCGTTCGAAGCGTTTTGGAACAAAATATCTGCTGTATTTAAAGAAGACGAAAAACCGCCCGAGAGAAAACTGGCTTCTGCCGATGACAAAACAAGTCCCAAACTCTTAGAATTAAAAGAACCTGCAACTTTCGAAGAATACGTCATTGACGGAAAAGACGTCCCAAAAGAAATCGAATTTAAAACTGCTCTTCAAAAAAAGGAGGGGGAAAAAGGAGGGAAAAAGGCTAGCAAGTAGTCTCATCAATCGTACAAGTGGCAAGCCACAAAATGTCCTGGCTTTTGCTCTTTAAAAACAGGATCTACTCGCTTACAAACCTCCATCACCTTGGGACAGCGACCTGCAAAACGACATCCGGACTTTAAGTTGATGGGAGAAGTAATTTCTCCGGACAAGACAAAATGCTTTCGCTTTCTCTCCTTGGCAGGATCAGGCTCTGGGTTAGATGCAATCAAAGATTGAGTGTAAGGATGCAGAGACCTAAAATAAACTTCTTGCGAAGGTCCTAACTCCACTAACGACCCCAAATACATCACCGCCATTCGATCAGACACATAGCGAACCATCGACAAATCATGGGCAATAAACAAAAGAGTGAGACCAAAACTTTCTTTCAGTTCTGCCATGAGATTGATAATCTGAGCTTGCACAGAGACATCGAGCGCCGAAATCGGCTCATCGCAGATCACAAGTCTTGGCTCAAGCGAGAGCGCTCGCGCAATCCCAATGCGTTGCCTCTGCCCTCCCGAAAACTCATGCGGATAACGGGACATATGATCTTCGGGTAATCCCACACGGTTAAGCCAAAAACCCACTTTCTCATGAACCTGAGAGCGGCTCCAAAGACCCTGTATCATTGGACCTTCGGCAATAATTTCTTTGACGGTCATCCTCGGATTGAGGGACGAATAGGGATCCTGAAAAATCATCTGGATTTCTTTCGAGTACCTACGAAAATCCTGTGCTGAGTAGGCCCCTGGCAAAACTTTGTTTTTATAAATGACCTCGCCTCCTGTTTTGGGATAAAGCCCCACCACTGTCCGTCCTAAAGTTGATTTTCCACAGCCTGACTCTCCCACCAAACCCACAATTTCGTTTTCCTCAATAGACAAACTCACGCCGTCAACAGCGTGGAGAAAGGCTCCTTTTTTGACTTCAAAATATTTTTTGAGGTTTTTGATCTCTAAAATCATAGAGGAGGACTCGTTTCTATGTTTAAATTTTTCTGCAATGGATCTTTATTTTTAAAACCTACATCTGCAAAACCCACAAGTTTTTTTGGAGACTTTGGGTCGTGCAACCAACATCGGCTAAAGTGCCCGCTGGCAACCTCTATTGGTTCAGGCTCATTTTGTTCACAAATCTGCATGGCATAGGGACAGCGATCGAAATAACCACAGCCCGCGGGAGGTTTAAAAAGATCAGGAGGAGAACCTTCGATCGGCATCAGTCGTTTTTTTTTGTCGTCTTCGGTTTTCTTCTCTTCTGGAGAGGGCATGGCCGATTTTAGACCTATTGTATATGGATGAGCGGAGTGGTAAAAAATTTCGTCCACCGGACCTGACTCAATGATCCGCCCAGCGTACATGACAGCCACCTCGTCTGCCATTTGAGCGACAACGCCCAAATCATGAGTGATTAAAATCAATGACATCTTTTCGAGGCGCTGCAGTTCTTTTAATATATGCAAAATCTGAGCTTGAATGGTCACATCTAAAGCCGTGGTGGGTTCGTCTGCAATCAACACCTCTGGATTACACGCAATGGCCATCGCAATCATCACCCGTTGCCTCATCCCTCCCGAAAATTCGAAGGGATAGCGGTCCACTCTTTGAGAAGCCTCAGGGATATGCACCTTTTCTAAAAGTGCAATGGCTCGAGCACGAGCTTCACTGCGACTCAAGCCCTCATGAACTTTGAGAGTTTCGTAAATTTGTTTTCCAATCGTCATTGTGGGATTCAGAGAAGTCATCGGGTCTTGAAAAATCATTCCGATTTCTTTTCCACGAATTTGATTCATCTCACGAACCGGAAGGCCTAAGATATTTTTCCCTTTGAGCTCCACTTGGCCACCTGTCAATCGTCCAGGGGGCATGGGGATCAGTCCCATCAAAGCCTGTACACTCACTGATTTTCCGCAGCCACTTTCGCCTACAATGGCCAGTGTCTTTCCCTGATAGGCATTAAAATGCACGCCTCGCACCGCTTTGACAATTCCACCATAGGTGTCAAACTCGACTTTCAAATTTCTCACACTTAAAATAGGCAGAGCCATCATCTAGACCTCAACTTCGGATCGAGCGCATCTCTGAGACCGTCTCCCAAGAGATTAAATGCAAGGACAGTAATACTAATGACTAAAGCTGGAAACAAGAATTCGTGCGGATGTGTTAAAAAAGTTTGGATTCCATCATTGCACATGCTCCCCCAAGATGGAGTTGGGGGCACGACTCCCATTCCAATAAAAGATAAAAAAGCTTCGGTAAAAATAGCCGTCGGAATTGAAAAAGTAAGTGAGACTAAAATCACACCTAAAGTATTGGGAAGCAAATGCCTCAAAATAATATAAAAAGGCTTAGCCCCGAGTAACCGTGAAGCTTGAACAAACTCAGACTCTCTTAACTGCAACACCTGTCCTCTCGTGAGACGAGCCACCCCCGTCCAAGATAAAATCACAAGCGCAATCAGCATGGCTGTCACTCCACTTTCTCCAGCCTGAGCGCCTAAAACAACTTTGAATAAAATCATAAAAAGCAAAAAGGGAAGAGCCAAAACAAAATCAGTGGCCCGCATCAGCCAGTGATCAACCCTACCTCCAAAGTACCCTGCTACCCCCCCAATAAAAATCCCAATGAGCGTAGCTAGAAATGGAGAAAAAAACCCAATAAAAAGTGAAATGCGTGCTCCTTGCATCAGGCGAGACAAAAGATCGCGGCCCAAATAATCTGTCCCCAAAGGATGGGCGGGTAAATCCAAAACGGCCCCTACATTTGCATTGGGGCTTAAAAGCTTGGCGTCATCAAGAGAAATCGTAGAGGGAATAATCACCTTGATGGTTTTTGCTTGAGTGCCTTCAGTACTTTGTAACGGGTCAGCAGTGACAGAGCCCTTGGCGATCACTGTATAATAATAAGTTTTATTTTCTAAATTAAACGAGTCTTCGTAACTGATATGATTGCCACCCTCGACCTGTGCAAGCGGAACGCCATAGCTTCCGGAGAGACTCGGTTCTCTTTCACCCCTGTAAAGAGCATATCCGCTGGCACCAGCGACCAAGCTCCACTTGAGCCGGATAGCTTGAGTAGAGGGAATCCCAATGAGTTCTAATTTTTCGGGTGCAGACAACTCTCCAGCACTTCCAAGAGATCTCTGAGCACCTCCTTCGGATGCAATAATCTCTTCCCAAGGTTCCAGCTCCCCTAAAACAACGGCTGATTTGCCTAGACTTGGTTTTTCGGAAATCCGATTTAAATCTTGGTGGGTAGGATCCATTTGCCACAAAAAAGGGCCTACTCCTGTAAATAAAAGAAGGATCACAATAATGAACAAAGAGACAAAGGCCTGTTTGTTTTTTTTAAGCCTGATCCATGCATCTTGCCAATAAGACAGCGAAGGACGAGAAAGACTATGCGCATTTTTTTTCTTCAGAGCGGGTTCAAAACTCATTTCTTTTAATAACGTTTCCAAAGTATTAGCCCCCCTTCCTGAACTATTTTGCCAAACTGATACGAGGATCGATAAATCCGTAGAGAATATCTACGACGACGACCATAAAAACTAAAAATGCCCCATAAAAAACAGTAAGTCCCATAATCACTGTGTAGTCTAACTGCTGAATCGCCTGGACAAAGTATCTCCCCAAACCCGGAATCGCAAAAACCGTCTCTACGACAAATCCTCCAGTTGTAATCGTTGCTATGGCTGGTCCTAAAAACGTAATGACAGGCAAAATTGCATTTCGAAGTTCGTGTGAGAAAAAAATACGGGTCTGCGAAAGCCCTTTGGCTTTTGCAGTGCGAATAAAATCCTGATGGACAATTTCGAGCAAAGAAGAACGCATGAGACGAGTCAAAAAAGCCATTGTCCCCAACCCTAAAACCAAAGCCGGTAAAAGCATGTGCCAGATTGTTCCCCATCCTCCAATGGGTAAAACAGTTTTCCCAAAATATTTATTGAGTTCAGTCAAGGAGTATTGCCCCAAAGCTGCAAAGACAAAGCTCGGCACAGAAATCCCCAAAATCACAAAGAACATAATACTCTGGTCATGAACTCTTCCTCGAAAAAGGGCCGCAGCCGATCCGAAGAGAATGCCCCCCACGGTTGCAATGACCACTGCTAAAACCCCCAGAGTTGCAGACACTGGGAAATGCCCTTCGATAATGTCATTTACAGAGCGATTTTGTTGAGTAAAAGAAATCCCAAAATCTCCTCGGGCCATATTGCCGATAAAACGAACGTACTGTTTCCAAACCGGTTGATCTAAACCATACCTTCGCTCTAGATTGGCCCTGATTTGAGGGCTCATGGCTTTATTTCCGCTGATGGGATCGCCAGGGACAATATGCATTGCTAAAAAAGTGACTGTCGCAATAAAATAAACAGTGAGCGCACCGTATAATAGCCGCTTTAGGATATAAGTCCCCATTGCAAAAATCCCCCCTCACTAAAAAATCCCGACTTGCCTGTCTTTATTTAACTCGGGCCCAAGTAAAATCAGGGTCCGAACCCATGATGTGCCTCACCACTCCCTGGACTCGATCATGGTTGAGATAGACAATCGTGCGCTCATAAGTTGGAATAAGCGCGATGTCATCTAATCCGATTTTTTCGGCAGCCGCCATGAGATCCATTCTCTTTTTTGTATCCCCTGTGGCCTGTGCTTCTCGGATCAATCGATCATACTCAGAGCTGACGTATTTTCCCCGATTGTTTTCGTTCCAACTGGTCTTAAGATCTGCAAAAGTCATGGGATCTGCATAATCAGGCCCCCACCCTGCAGAGACAATGTCAAACTCTCCGGAAGTCATTTTAGCTAACCTTTGTTTAAAAATTTGTTTGTCTATTTTCAAATCAATCCCCAAAGTCGTCTTGAGAAGATTTTGAAAGTACTCTGCCTCTTTCCCTGAATAATTTGTATCTCCAGTTAACCAAACCAAGGCTGGAGGCTTTGCCAAGCCTAATTCCTTCATGGCAAGGCTCAAGTATTTTTTTGCTTCAGCCACATTTTTCTTAGGAGCCGCATACGGATGTTCCCCTCTAAAAGTGGTCTTATAGCCATGGACCCACGAAGGGATTAAAGTTTTTGCAGGTTTGGTGCCAGGAATTCCAACGACTTTATTGACCAATTCGGCTGGATCAAAAGCGAGCTGAATGGCTTTTCGCAGATTTTTATTCCGTGTCAATTTTCCTTCTCTAAAATTAAACTCTAAATACCAGACCGAGCCATCCATAAAGCTTTTCATCTTAAAGCCTTCACTCTGGGCTTTTGGGAGGTCATCTTTGTCCATGCGTTCTAAAACATCAATTTTTCCGTCTTTAAAAAAATTAAACAAAGCGTTGTTGTCTGGAGTGATATAGGGAATGTCAATTTCGTCTACTTGAATTCGACTCTTATCCCAATAGTTAGGATTTTTTTCCATTTTGAGCGAAGCTCCATGCACCCATTTTGTTAAAACAAAAGGCCCATTGCCCAAAAGGTCTCCTGCATCGGCTGCGTATTTGTCTTGCTTTGTATTATAAAAATCTTCTCTCACTGGAAGGTAAGTTGGAAACGTCGTCAGACCTACAAAATAGGCACAAGGCTTTTCTAATGAAATCTTAATGGTAGTGTCATCGATAGCCACAGCACCTAAACTTGTGCCAGGCTGTTTTCCGAGGTTGATCGCCTCTGCGTTTTTTATGGGATAGAGAATAAAGGCATACTCAGAAGCCATTTTTGGATCCAGTGCTGTTTTCCAAGCAAAAATAAAATCTTGAGCTCGGACAGGTTTTCCATCGGACCACTTGGCATTTTTTCGAAGGTAAAAAGTCACTTCTTTATCTGTCACTTTCCAACGCTCGGCTACCCCTGCGATGACTTCGTTATTTTTTCCATTTCGGGTGAGCCCTTCCATCACATGGCCTAAGACAAAAATACTTTGTTGATCAGTGGCCTTCATGGAGTTGAGCTGAGGCGGTTCGGCCCTCAAGGCAAAATGAACTACTTTTTTTGCGTTTTCTACTGAGGCCAGTGCTCGTATTGAAGTTAAAGTTAAAGTCAAAGCCGAAGTTAAAGCTATTATGACGACAAGAATTTTTTTACTCATTTTTTTCTCCCTTTTAAATCCCCGCCCAAGCTAATGCAAACTCTGGGCCACGAAAGTTCTATAACACCAAATGGTTTTTTTGCCAAAATTTTAAAAAAGTGCCAAAAGGAAACTAAAATGCAGTGCCATTTTAGTCCTAGTGCCTCGACCACTTAATTCTTAGCGGAAGTTGCGGATGATTTTTGAGCGAGACGAGGAAGTCAAACAGAAAAGTCCGAGGCATATCCTCTGAGATATGTTGAGGATTTTTCTGTGAAGACTGACAAAGTCGTAGCCAAAAAGCATCCAGTCAAACCGCTAAGAATTAAGTGGTCGAGGCACTAGAGAACTACATTCTTTCTTTGATGGCGTGCGAGTACACCCAAAAACTAGTTCGTGGCACTCGCTTTAGATCTTGATCATATTTGATTTCTAATAACCCAAACCGATGCCCATAGCCCTGAAGCCATTCAAAATTATCCATCAAGCTCCAGTGATAGTACCCTAAGACCTCTAAACCTGGCATCGAACCCAATGGCGAACCTATAAGGTGATCCAAAAAATGGAGGTGGCCTTTGATAAAATCAGACCTCCTAGAATCCTCGGCATCGGCAAGACCGTTTTCTGTCACCACAAGGGGGAGATCAAAATGCTCTGCCGTCTGCCTTAAAATGCGCTCCAATCCGTCTGGATAAATTGCGTTTCCGTTGTCGCCTTTTGTACCCTCTGGAGTCACCCACTCTACTTTCAGTAAATTGAGGGGATTGTATCGAATGAGGTATTGAGTATAATAGTTCACTCCCATCCAATCCATAAAAGAGCCGGTGGCCCAAGGAGGCAAGTCTTCTTTAGGAAAAGCTCTTTCAAAGTTTTTTCCAAATGTCATTTCAGGGAGAAGTTCAAACTTCATAACACCTGTCTCAATCCCTTTTAGAAAATCCCAGTTGTTGACCTTGGCCACCCAATCAGCGGCCCGCACGTCTTTTATATTTCTGGGATTAAAAGCGTCGTAAATCTGAAAAGAATTGGCCAAGCCCACTCCTCTTAATTTCCCGTCTCTGCCTCTCGCTTTTGGAGATGTACCTTGCAGTTCATGAATTTTGTAAGCTGTCATCCGATGTGCTCTTGCAATATTA
The DNA here is from genome assembly GCA_964490895.1 of uncultured Bdellovibrio sp. Classification (GTDB taxonomy): domain Bacteria; phylum Bdellovibrionota; class UBA1018; order UBA1018; family UBA1018; genus JACRAO01. The sequence goes on from CAZBEI010000101.1 coordinate 35,316, forward strand.
AAAGCAGCTTCATAGGCAGAATCTAGAGATTTTATAGCGGGTGGGATTTCGCCTTTGAGATACCCCATGATTACTAAAATCATAGGTTCATTAAATGTAATCCAAAGGTCACAAAGATCGCCCAGATTTTGGACTACAAACTGGGCATACTCTAAAAACCACTTGGGACTTTCTGGATTAAGCCAACCTCCTTTTTCGTGAAACCACTTGGGGTGAGTAAAATGATGAAGTGCAATCATGGGTTTTATCCCATGAGAGCGCATGAGCTCAAACTGCGCCCTATAATGGAGGATCACCTCTTGGCTAAAAAGCCCCTGCATGGGCTCAATTTTTTCCCATGCCAGAGAGGTCCGAAGGCTCGTCAACCCTAGGTTTTTTGCCCATTCGTAGTCGTCACTATAACGGTTCCAGTGGTCAATAGCGCGATCGGCTGTGTCCCCATTTTTTATGGGTGAACTCTCGGCATGCTCAAAAGCATACCAGTCACTGTTTGCACCCCCGCCTTGTATCCCCTCTGTTTGGTGGGCAGAATAGGCCGCCCCCCAGAGAAACGTTTTAGGATAGGTGGCATAAGATAAGCCACAGGACAAAAAAGAATAAACAACAATGGCCCTTGCAATAAAAATTTTCACAGATACCCCCTTTTAGATTTTTTAGAATATTTCAGAGTTTTGAGGTTAATTCAAGAACTTATGCTTATTATTGTATTTTCCTTCTACTTCTACTATCTTTTGATAATGGAGAACTCAGACACCCAAGAAGTCACTATCTTTTCTGGAAAAATTGTAATTACTCCCCTGCTTAAAGCTCAAAAAACATTCGAAGAAGCGCTCTTAGAAGCCCATTCACAATTAGAACAAGATGGAACCATACAGAGGTTTGAGTACACCTTCGAACTGCTTTGGAAAACGCTCAAAAGAATCCTCAATTACAAAGGCATGGATGTCAACACACCAAGAGATACTTTTCGCTTAGCTGCTAAAGAAAATCTGCTTGAGGATCCAGAAGTTTGGTTTCACTTTTTAGAGCACAGAAACGAAACTGTTCACATCTACAACCAAGAAGTCGCTCAAAACATTTTTGCTGCTTTAGCTAGCTTTAGGGATGAGCTGAGAAAAGTAACTGAAAAAATTAAAGCATTATGAAAAGAATCGATGTGGCTCCTCACGAATTAAAAACAGTTAAGGAAATTTTAGAAAAAACAGTAGCCCCTGAAACCCTCATTATTATATTTGGATCTCGCATTAAAGGAACTCACAAAAAATTCTCTGATTTAGACATTTGCCTCAAATATACGAGTCCCATTTCTTCGAAAACCATGGGAGACTTAAGAGAACTTTTTGAGTGTAGCAATCTCCCCTACAAAGTTGACTTAGTAGATTATAGGAACATTTCGCCCGCATTTCAAAAAATAGTAGACAAAGAAGGTAATGCTTTAAGTCTAAAGTCCTGACATTCACTCGTACTATTGGGACAGCTCAGCTCATTATTACTATACTAATTTAGTCTATAACCAGAAAAATATAAATTTACTCGGGAATGTGATTTATATTGGGTGCTTTTTCCCTCCCGACCTTCGTCAAATCGAAATCCTGCTCAATAAAGACAATCCAGACCTATCCGATTGTATAAAAACAGGAGAATGCACTAGAACTGCTTTTCTCTCTAACGATGAAGCGCGATATAAATTAGATCCTTGGATTATCGAAGCTGCAAATCTGTATGGCATTGAACCTGGATTTTTAAAAGCACTCATCCATGTCGAGACTGACTTAGACCCATTTGCAGAAAATGAGAACGAAAAAGAAAATAATCCTTCTTGCAATTACAATATTTCAGAGATTATACATGAATTCAAGATCATATCATGTTAGTATTAAATCTCCTTTTAGGAGAAAGTATTGAAACTTAAACACTGTTTTCTGATTTTTTTGAGCATTATCTTTTTTGGAGCTAGCACTCCAGAACCAAAAGAAGATCAGCTTGTCGAACTGCCTAATGGTGCTACCGGACTCATTACTAAAGTAGAAAAAGATCCAGAAAATGATAAGTGGAAAGTTTCTTTTATCCTACTCACTCAGTCTGAATCCACTAAAACAACAAGTGGACAGATCGGCAATAAAGGTGGTGCCTATCATATATCTTATACAAGTGGAGACAAAAGATTTAATTTTTACCCTCCTCAAAAAGAGCTCGTATTGGATCCAGAGCTAGTCAAAAAAGATCCCCTATCAAGAACGTTTATTCCTCATCGTCACGGCTATGTCATCACTACGGAGTCAGTACAAGGCTATGAATATTCAGACGAAAAAGAGCAGTGGCTTGAAAATAATAATTTTGAACCTGGAACAAGCCTCGAGGTGAATCCCTCTAAATCTGTTTACAGGGATACTCAAGGATTGTGGATTCCAGTTACTATCAAAGATAAAAATGAGATTAAAACAATCTATCTCCTAGACTCAAAAGTAAAATATTTTTCTGATCTCCCAGAAGCTCTATTAAAAATCACTCAGCAGCTAGAGCCAAAGACAGTATGCACAGACGACAATCAACTAAAAAGCGTTTTACCATACGAAATTTCTTATTACCGAGAGGCGATGGAGGAAATAAGAAATAAAATTAAAAAAAGGCTCACCCAAGCAGAACTTGATTTACTAAAAATATGTGCGTTTGGTGGAACTTGCGAAAACCTAGAGACAATCCGAACCAAAGTTTTTTCGGCTTTTTACACTCTAGATCAAAGCGAACGGGATTTTCTTGCCACCTCCTGTACAGCTTTTGGAGAAGCAAGGACTGGAGCTAGCTCTTATGCTACACCAGAAACACGCGTCAATATGGCGGCTGTAATCAAAGTCCTAAAAAATCGACTCGAAAAAGCAAAAAAAACATTTCCCGATGCCGAGCTTTTAGACATTGCTTTGCAGAACGCACAATTCACAATGTATTCGCCCAATGATCCTAATTGGGTCAAATTTCTTTTAGGTCCAAACGAAGTCAATAAAAGTAACGAACCCGTTGCTCCTAAGAATGAGTATGACGTCTCTTATATGGCGTACCGAGATCAAGTGATTGGAGTCAGATACGGCACAGCTCTCGACGATCCCGAACTTCTCCATTATTACATAAACAAACGTCCTTATTGGGCCCGCCTTAAAAAAATATCAGTTTCTAAAAAAAACAAAAAGGGGAAAGTCATTATGGAAACAATGTATGTTGCAGACACTATACCTCGGGCCCAATTGACTCTCACAATTCCTCCCCCTCCTGACAATACTGAACGAGCCATTACAATACATAACTTTATGACAAGAGTGGCTATAGGATTTGAACATAATGCTTGGAGTGGCAAGATAAAATGAAATTAAAAATTTATATTATTCTTTTTTTGCTTTGTTTTAATTTTAGCACGCGTTGCATTGCTAAAACTTTGCAAGGCTGGAAAGTTTATTCAGATAAAACCATAATAAGTGCAAAAAATACCGCCTTACCAGAACTCACTGTCCCATTAAAGTCTGCTGGAGGAACTCCTAAGATATTAGAATGGAACTCTTCGCCCATGAACCCTAAAATCTGGGTTCTTACTTATCATGCGGGTGTGGCTGGAACTTCGCATTTTTATGAAATCACAAGAGCCGTACTTGTGGATACCTTAAGAAATAAAATCCTAGGAGACGCTCCCTTAAAATATATCCCTATCGACGATGCCCCTGCACTCACCCAACCGCAATGGGAGTGGAGTAAAGTGGGCCTCATTGTCAAGGACATCTCCTTTAATGAAAATCTAAAATTGCATTGGGAAATTCAGCCTTAATCTCCAAGCGCGCTTTCTACCTTCTGCAAGATGGGAGATTTGTTTTAAAAGAATGATCGAAGCAAGGGTTACTCCACAGATCTCATATTGACAGCAAAGCCGCCCGATACTGAAAATTCTGCCTGCTTATTAAAGTTGAACAACAAAAAAAGAAGCAAACTCACTCTTGATATTACTACTTCACTATAGCATGAGGGGGCTGTTCCTTTAAACACTCTGCTCCTTTCATAAAACCATCCCAGAGAGAATTTAAGAGCCCGTCTTGAAATTGTGTCCGCTCCACACTTAAGTCGACTTCTGTTGCTGGGCGCCTTTCTGGCAATGTTTCTTGAAGTTTCTGAGCCGTATCGATCATTTGAGCAAGCACACCCCCTAATTTAGCAAGATCACCGGACAGCTGCTTATCTTGAGTAATTTCTACAAACACTTTTGCATAAAACCTGTTTTGCTGTTCCTTCTCCATTGCCTTTGCCACGGAATCATACACTCCTAGAGGAACCTTGATCTTACATTCTAACTCTGTGAGGGTCACTATTCCGTTAACCAGTCCATTGAGCTCAAACTCAAGTTTTATATTTTTTTCTACGAATGTTTTATCAAGTCCTTTTAGTGACTCCATCAATGAAATAGCTTTGTTTACAAATTCTTCGCAAGTTTCTAGATACAATATCAAAAGATCCAAGGTACTTCGAGACTCCGCATTGCTTAATAAATCAGAAATTCTTAAAAGTCCCATAGTAATATTCCCCTTAAAAGTCGCAGGAATCTCACTTAGTGAATAACCAGGAGCATAGCCTCCGCGAATAAGAATTTTAGAATTCCCATGGGGCTCCACATCAATTGAAAAAAAGTTTTTAAATTGAGTGCTTAGTTTTAAAAAATCTTCTAAATGTACAATCTCGTGTCTACCATTACCAGACCTAAGCAAACGAATGACGCCTTCTTCAAACATTTTGTAAGATAAAGATAGAGTTAAACGATCTGCATCAAACAGTCCGAGCCATCCCTCTTTAATTTGCATTATTGGATCAAAGGCAACTTTAAGTTTTTGTCCGTGCAATACATCACTCACCATTTTAGACAACCCGGCAAACTCTCTATTTAATGGATGAGCTCCTTCTGGGCTCAGATAAAGAGCAGTAGGAGTTGATAAATGGGGATCAAATCGAATGGGGTCTTTATATTCTAACTTATTGTCTCTAAAAAAACTAACAAGTTCTTTTATAAAATCAATGTCATTTGCTTCCCTAAAGTTTCTTCTCTTATGAAGAAAATCATCAAACTTGCTTGTTAATTCCGTATAACGTCCTCGATTTATCTTTCTGGCTGATCCCGGGAGAGCTCCCTTAAGCATGGGAGATTTACTACACTTTTTATTGGTGTCCAAGCGAGCGCGATCAACGCTTCCAAACCATTTCTCTGATAACTTCGAAGTCCCTATATTTGCGCCAATAGCAACTAGGAAAGCGGTTAGTTCAATGACTGCTCTTTCGCATGCGACTCTACCAGATCCAAGTGTTGATAAATATAAATTGGCTGCACCTACATTTATCGCTGCCGCTCCCACTGCAGCTACCCTTGCAGCTTCCCATGATGGGAAGCAATATTTTCTCACATTATTTGCTAAAGTTGCCGCTCCAGACCCACCTAGCGTCATGGCGGCTAAAGTTAAAAGTATTTTTGCCTTACCTGGAGGAACTCCCATCAGCACAGCTGTAGCCCCAGCGCCGGATGTAATTTCACCGGCATTGTCTAATAAATCCTCAATGGGATCCCCATGAGTGCCATCGACGTAATGTAATGCATTCTCTCTAAGCATGATAATGGGAATATCAATAACAACACCTGAAAGGACAGCAGCAGCAAGACCCCCTCCACCCAGACCCACTGAAGCTATTGTAATTCCAGCCACGGCCAATGTAGCAGTCACAGCTGATACAATCTTTGAATAATAAATAGCATCATCAATTCTTTGTCTATTGTGAGTCGTGACTGATTTCATGATCTGATAGATGGTATTGTAACGGGCACTTATCTCAAAATCTTTGGCATCCCAAAGTTTGCGCATTGATTGAATTCGAGCTGCCATGTCTTTAATAAGCAGATTGCGCTGGGAGTCTAGTCTGTTTTGAATTATGCGGATAAACACATCAAAACCTTCGTTTTCTATCTCTTTACCCAGTTTTGTAGCTTCAGCGTCAATTTCAGCGTATGTGATTTCATGTGTAGCAAGTTCATAATATCGTTCACCGCTCTCTTTGAGAAACAGATCCACTTGTTTCCACTTTTCTTTAAGAAACTCAAAAT
>CAZBEI010000102.1:0-11496 GCA_964490895.1 uncultured Bdellovibrio sp.
TTGGGGTGATAGGGATTGAACCTACGACTTCGTCCGTGTGAAGGACGCACTCTCCCGCTGAGTTACACCCCAGTATTGTGTCAGGATTTCAATTGAATATCCCTCTCTTGCAGTCTCTTCAAGGTTTATTTTACCTGTTCCCAGACCTCTAAAAATGTCTCTGACATTTGATCGAGTCGATTTTGAGGTATTTTTAATGCAGACCACAGTTCTGCAGTTTGACCGATATTCCAAAAGCCTCTTTGATCTAAGGAGGTCTCTGTATGTTGCGTCGGTGGGAGGTGAGGAATTGCTCCATTAAAATCAGAAGCCATCATAATATTTGAAGGATTTCCAAGAGCGAGTGAGATTTTTTTATATTGATCTGCAAACGCTTCCAGCCCTCCTCCTAACATCCACGAACTCGGCATGAGCCCTAAGATCCCTCCTGTTTTTTTCAGTTCTTCTATTTGCCAAGGTGGAGTTCCTCTTTCTGCACGATGAAATTCTCTCAATGAAGCATGAGTATAAAGCAAGGGATGCGATGCCTGTTTTATAAGCACAATCAATTCTCTTTGGGCTTGATCTGAAGCATGGGTAAGATCAAGCCAAACTTTTCTTTTTATTAAAGAACGAGCAAGGGCTTGTCCCTGGGGTGTGAGGCCATGGTCATTGAGTCTCACTTCTCCATCCCAATGTTCAGTGTGCCCAAAGCTATATTTAATGAAATGCCTAAGGAGTGAAAGGGGCGAAGCAAAAGCAGCCCAGCCTTTTAAAAAAGCAGGTCCACCAAACTCGTCATCCGAAAAATGAAGGAGCGTGACAATTCGAATTCCGCCACCATCTATAAATTCTTTGAGGTCTTCTTCTGTTTCTAAAATTCCGGAAGCCCCTTCTAGAGATAAGATTAAAACTTTCTTATTTTGCAATAGAGCGTCGCGAGCTACTTTCGGATTTTTTGCAAGAACCCAGTTTGGATATTTTTGTACAAACTCATGGGCCTGAGCAATTTGTCTTCGAACAGACTCTTTTAGAGAGAGATTAAAAAGGGGGTGAGCATAAAGTGCAGCAACGACGATCGAGTTGCCAGAGTGATCTAGGCTTTCTGCATTGGCTTGTTGCGAAAAACGGTCTTCCCAGCTGCTTGCCTTGAGCTCTCCAAAAAAATCGCCTTTAAAAAGAGGGCCGATTCCTTCTTTCATAAAAAGGTGCACATGCAAGTCCACTGTGGAGCTTTTTGCATCAAGTGCAGCAAATAAAAAAAACAAAGTAAAACTTAAAGCTCTCATGCCACACGTTTAGCATGAGGCATTTGTCTGTGCAATTAACTCCCCAGCCCATACGCTCTGAGTCTTCTGATAAGTGTGGTTTTGTTCATCCCCGTAGTGCGAGCAGTTTTATTGACTCTGCCTCGACAATAATGGAGCGCTCTTTTGAGGTACTCTTTTTCAAAACGAGAAATCGTGTCATGATAATCTAAGCTCAAAGGCATTTCGGCAACACCGAGCAAGCGAGTGGATGTTTCAAGTTTATATGGATATGAGTTTCCAAACCAAGGTGGGAGCTCCGACACTAAAAGTTCTGTCCCAGTTCCTGCCAAAAGCGCATATTCTAAAACATTTCTCAGTTCTCTAATATTTCCTGGCCAAGTGTGACTTTCTAATCTTTCGGCAAAACCTTCTGAAACTTTGACTATCTTGCGATTCGAATTTTTTGATAACTCCTCCAGTGTGAGATGCACAATGGAATCAAAATCCTGGTGTCGATCGATGAGTGGTTTTAGCTCAAAAGAAAGAACACAGAGGCGGTGAAATAAATCTTCTCGAAATTCTCCTTTCGAAACTGACGTGTACAGATCTTTTAGTGTAGCCGCGATCACACGAATATCGAGCTGGATTTCTCGATTTGAGCCTACTGGAGTAATTTTTTTAAATTGCAAAAACTCTAGCAACCTTGCTTGTAGTTTTGGAGAAAGCTCTCCAATCTCATCTAAAAAAACAGTGCCTCCTTGAGCCATTTCAAGCCGCCCCACCCGTCTTAATTGCGCTCCAGTAAAAGATCCCTTCTCGTGTCCAAAGAGTTCAGACTCAAGTGTGCCTTCGTGAAGAGTCGCTAAGTTAATTACAACAAAGGGCTTTTCTTTTCTGAGACTTTGATCATGGATGGATTTTGCTAAAAGAGATTTTCCTGTTCCGGTCGGGCCTGTAATCAAAACATGAGCATCCGTTTGAGCGGCCATTTTAAAAAGGGGTTCTTGATCTTGAGATAATTTCATAGCACCTCCAAGTTGACGACGCACCGAGTAAAGCAAGTAGTGTGCCAGTTTTACATACACATAAAAAAGCGGGTGTTTTTTAAATTGTCTGGCAAATAATGTAGCTTTATCTCTGCGGAGATATGGGTTTTAGTCTACACCCTAGTGCTACACTCACCGCTGGCTGGCTTTTTGCAACCGCTCCCCAATGGCATGGTAAAGCCCGGTTTTCCTAGGGCAAGGTTCAGACAAAATAAGATCAATCTTTTGAGCATCTAAATATCGTAAATACGAAAAAAAATTTCGGGCCATTTCTTCGACGTTGCCTTTGGGGCTTAAGACTTTTATGCATGCAGAGCGACCGATGTGGGAGCTTATTTTGTCGGCATTGCCTTGGAAAGCAAGAATGCCGATACGTCCCCAGCCAAAAGTTTTTAATTTTAAGATCGGCTTCCGAAGAATCTGCAAAGGTTTTCGGGGGGAATAATGGGATTTTAGCATCCCAGGGGAGTGGAGGTTTTTGATTCCATTATTTTTTCTCACTTTCACTTTGAGTTTTAATTCGATCTCACGCACACTCACCCCGCCTGCGCGCAGTAAAATGAGATCTCCTCTCGGTGTAATATAAAGAACGGTAGATTCCACTCCCACCTCACAACGGCCGCCATCTAAAATAAATGGAATTCGCCTCCCAAGTTCTTGATAGACATCCTGAGCCGAGGTAGGGCTAATCCGGCCAAACCGATTGGCGCTCGGAGCCGCTAGCGGAAAGGGGACCTCACAGAGAAGTTTTTGAGCAATTGGATGCCGCGGCATTCGGATTCCAACAGTGTCTAAACCTCCCGTCACTAGATCCGGTACAAAATGACTTTTAGGCATGACCAAAGTCATTGGACCGGGCCAAAAATTTTTCATCAGCGCTCTCAATCTTAAAGCTGCCATTTTGGAAATCCGTTCGATGTCAATGAGGTTCATTTCTGCTAAGCACACTAAAAAATTGCTCTTTTTATTAAATTTTCTAGAGCTCACATGCACAATGAGAGGGTCAAAAAGAGGCCTTTTTTTGACTTTAAAAATTTTCAGCAGGGCTTTTTCGTCAAACGCATTTGCAGCTAAGCCATAGACCGTCTCCGTTGGGATCCCAATGATTCCACCTTTTTTAAGTTGAGTGGAAATCAACTCCCTATTTTTTAAGGTAGGCTTAAGTATTTTCGCGTGCATGTTCGAAGAGTTTCCATACTTTTTCCATCATCATGTCATGAGAGCCTTTGATTAAAAGGACGTCACCGGGTTTAACTTGAGAGAGTAAAGTTTGCGCAATTTCTTCGTGGGTTGAAAAATGGGGGTAGTCCTTTAGAGTTTTCATCTTTGAACCAAAGAGGGTGCCATAGAGCAGAACATTTTTAATTTTTAATTTTTTAAGAATCGCCCCCATTTCTTTATGAAATTGCAGTTCTTTAGGTCCAAGCCCCAGCATGTCCCCCAGGCATGCCCACTTTTGCCCTCCGGGCAACTCTTTGAGTAATTCGAGGGCAGCCTTCATTGAAGAGGGGTTGGCGTTGTAATAATCTAAAATCACCGTCGTTTTATCTTTGAGACGGATAATTTTTGAGCGCCCCTCAGGAGGGACAAAAGTTTTGAGGCCCTTTAAAATTTCTTCGGGAGTCAGGCCCACTATTTTTGCAATGGCAATGGCTCCTAAAAGGTTCATGGCATTATGTGTACCTTTTAGGGGTAATGGCACACTCAGTTCTTTTGGGGTGTAGCCTTTGATTTTGAGCAGCTCATTTTTTTGAGAAATCTTTCCAAAAAGGTCACATTTCTGATCCTGCAGAGAATAAGTCAGAGCAGCGTGCGATGGCACAGTTTTTTTAATCCAAGCGTCATCTCTATTCAGCGCTATTCCGCCCCCTTTTTTGAGGACTGCTTTGAGAAGAAGTCCTTCTTCTGAGGCCACAGTTTTTATATTCTTTAATTTCTCTAAATGCTCTGGACCAACCGCGGTCAAAATTCCATGAGTCGGAGAAACAAGGTCAAGGTGGTCTTTCATGGCCCCTTTTTCGTCAATTCCTATTTCAATCACAGCTATTTTATGAAAGGGTCGCAATTCCATTAAAGTGAGCGGAATGCCGACAAACCCATTTTGACTGCCTTGGGTTTTTAATAGTTGCAGATACTTGCCACTTAAAATGGCTGCAATCAAATCTTTTGTCGTTGTTTTTCCGACACTTCCACCCACCGCAATAATGGGGCCAAAAAACTCTTTTCTCCATGCAGCAGCTAATTTTCTAAATGCATTTAATGTATTTTCAACAGGAAAAAAGAGTCCCTCCTTCGGGCGTTCCTTTATAAGTTCATAATGGGTAGCCTCACACAGGATTCCTTTTGCTCCACTGGCGATGGCAGCAGGGATGAAATCATGTCCATCAAAATTTTCGCCCTTGAGCGCAATAAAAAGACAATGGGGTTTAATCTGTCTGGAATCAATGCTAATGGAAGAAAATGCAAAATCAGAGTAAGATAGGGAGTCTAAGCCTAGACTTTTTGCTACAAATCGTGCAGTAAGATTCATGCAAACTAAACTAACACGATTTTAGCGTGCAAGGAAATATGAAGGTTGGAATTTTAGGGGGTGGACAATTAGCTAGAATGCTCGCAGAGGCGGCCTTTCGCTTAGGGTTAGAGCCGGTTGTTTTTTGTGAGTCAAGCGACGATCCAGCGGCCCAGGTGTGTCCTGGTACAGTTTTTGGAACCCTGAAAGAGTCTGTTTCCTTGAAACGGTTTTTTTCTCAAATTGAGGTTGTTGTTTTTGAAAATGAATTTGTGGACTGTGGTATTTTAGAAAAATATTCTAAAAATCTGAATTTAAATTTTACACCCAATATTGACACCCTTGCTCAACTTCAGGACAAACTTAGTCAAAAACGGATTTTTAATAAACTTTCTTTGCCTTGTCCTCATTTTGAAAAATATGAGCCGAAAAAATCTTTAAAAAAATGGATCAAAGAAATGCTCAAGAAATTTAAAAAGAACTGTGTTTTTAAGTGGTCGCAGCATGGTTATGATGGCAAGGGGGTTTGGATTGTACAGGGTCCACAAATCCATGAAGACGAAATTTATTTGTTTTTAAACAAAGCGTTAAAAAACAGGCACTCTATTTTTTGTGAGGAAAAAATATCCTATGCTAAAGAGTTGGCCTTAGTTTCAGTTTATTCGACACAAGGAGAGTGTGTGCATTATCCTTTGGTCATCACAGAGCAAGAAGACGGAATTTGCAAGAGAGTGAGCGGACCTGCAATTGCATTAGGTGTCAATGAAGAGCACGAACTCCAGGCGAGAGAATATGCAAAAAAAATTGCACATTCTCTCGCTCTGTATGGAAGTTTTGCCATTGAGTTTTTTTTAGACCAGAGTGGAAAGCTTCTGATCAACGAGATAGCACCTCGAGTTCATAATTCAGGTCATTTTACATTAGATGCTGCAGAGACAAGTCAATTTGAGAATCATTTAAGAGCAGTGCTGGGCTTACCTCTTGGTAGAGTAGAGGCTGCACCTGGGTTTGCTATGCTGAACTTACTGGGGAATAATAAAACGGAAGCTATTTCTCGCCCTGTATTTATTCCTCCGCAACTTTCTTCAAGAGTGCATTTACATTGGTATGGAAAAATGCTGTGGAATAATGGCAGAAAGCTAGGACATTTGAATGGACGGGTGACAGATCCTTCTCAAATTTCCTTGGTTCAGAGGGAAATGTTACAGCTTGAAAGGGAGTGGTTAAATCAAAATGAAAATCAAACAGAATAAAATTTCTCAAGTTGCGATTGTGATGGGCAGTCAGTCAGATCTGAAGATCATGCGTGGGGCTTGTGTAGCTTTAAAGCAGTTTAAAATTTCGTATGACATACAAATTTTATCGGCACATCGAACCCCGAATGAGGTTGCTCGGTTTTCAAAAAATGCAAGAAAAGCAGGATATTCCTTGATTGTTGCCGGCGCAGGGGGAGCTGCGCATTTGCCAGGGATGGTGGCCTCATACACAGAGCTCCCTGTGATTGGGGTGCCTGTTCCACACGGAAGTTTAGATGGATATGACGCACTTCTCTCTATTGTGCAAATGCCAAGAGGAGTACCCGTGGCCACCGTTGCCATTGGAAATGCTTTTAATGCAGGATTACTGGCCGTACAAATTTTAGGTCTAGGTCACCCCACCTACCTGAATCAGGTGAGCCATTTTAAAAAAAGTCTGAGAAAAAAAGTTTTATTAAAGAAGTAATTTAATTTTATGCAAAGACGGATCCTAATAAGAAATAAAATAACCCCATGAGAGCAAGCCCTAAACAAAGGGCTAAAAGACCCGAATTTTTTGTTTCTTCCACTATTCCCCCTTGGTTAAAAAACTTCCCCCGTAGTCCCATGCAGACTAATTCATGATTCAGCTTCTGTCAAAATTTTAATCAGTAAAAATGACTGTTTTTTTTACAGTGTATAAAAAATCGACAGGGTTTTTATGGATTTCGGGCGTGCGTCCCGCGAGACTCACACTCAATCCCTTAAAACCAAAGGCATAAAACAAGCCTGTTTCTTAACAGACGGGGTCACGATCTTGCTTATATTAATAATAAGCACATGTGGAGAAGGTATTGGTTTTTCCTTATTTTTGCCTTAATGCTCATCTCACTCAGTTGGTTTTCCAACTATGTTGATCACCCTGTGAGAATTGCAAGTTCGACCGATTTTAAAGCTTTATGCGAAGAAGCCATTGGACATTTAGAGCAACTTAAATTAAAAAATCTGGATAGCATTGGTCCAGCAAATGAAAACGGGTATCCGTCTGACTTTTTTAAGTATGCCATTAAGACTTTGGAAGATGGGAAGAAGATTTTTTCAGCTCAAGGACTAAAAGCGCCTGTTTCTAAAATTCGCATTGAATTGCAAGCGGATGTAGAAGAAACCAGGTCTCCTGCGAATGTGAATTCAGAGGGACAAGAAGGCGGACTTCAGTTAGAACCCATAGAATAAGACGCTTTGCGTTACAATAAAGCAAATTGAAACTAAAGGATTCTTTAGGTTGACAGGTAACAAAGATGACAAGAAACAGGACCAAACTTTACACTGGTAGGATGAGACGATCCCTTTTTGTACTCCCAGCGGTCTTCTTTTTTGGCTGTGCCCACCTCCACCCAACGCCCAAAAAAGACTCTGAAATAACAACAAAACTTGAGCCAACAGTGGTGATTGCTCCAGAAATCCTGCCTTCTCCCAATCCTAAAGAGATTGTCATTAGAGGCGTATCTTTGAAAAACAATCAATTTGATATTCCTGTGGCTGTGAATTCGAGAGTCGAATTTTGGGTGGATTATTTTACAACACGTGGAAGACCCCACTTTGAAAAATACTTGGAGCGCTCAGATCTCTTTGTTCCGTACATCACTCCCATTTTAAAGCAAAAGGGCATGCCCGAGGATTTGGTCTATTTGGCGATGATTGAGAGTGGATTTAATAACCATGCCCGTTCTCGGGCGAAAGCAGTGGGACCTTGGCAGTTTATTTCTGGGACAGGGAAAAAATTTGGGCTCATGGTAAATTGGTGGGTCGATGAAAGAAGAGACACTCGCAAATCTACTTTGGCAGCGATCGAGTATCTAAAGGTTCTTTATCAGCTGTTTGGAAGTTGGGAATTGACGATCGCTGCTTACAATGCAGGCGAGGCCAAAATTGCTCGCGCCATCCGCCGCTATGGCGTGAACGATTTTTGGGCGCTGTCACGGCATCGGTTTTTGAAACAAGAGACAAGGGATTATGTTCCTAAAGTGATCGCGGCTGCTTTTATTGCAAAGAATAGAGATTTATTTGGCTTCAATGTGTCTCCTGTGGCTCAAGACAAAGATCTTGCCACCCCTCAGGTGAGTAAAAAAGGAGAAATCACTGGGGTTGATCTCATCGAGTTTGAAATTCAAGCTCCTGCTGATTTATTGAAAATCTCGAAAGCAGCTGAGCTTTCTTATCAAACGGTAAAAAGTTTAAATCCTGAGCTTTTAAGGTGGTGCACCCCTCCTGTGGGAGAGCTTTATCGCATCAAACTACCCACGAGTGTCAAAGATAGGTTTTTAGCCAATTACAATCACGAGGCATTTCCTAGAAAAATTGATTTTTTAACTTATAAAATTAAATCGGGAGAGACCCTTTTCAAAGTTGCGCGCCATTTTGGCATTCGAGTGGATCCGATTTCTGAGCTCAATCAGATTGCCCCAAAAACGCCACTCAGAGCGGGGACTAAGATTTTGCTCCCCATGCCCAATGATGCGACTCGAAGTTTAGCCTCGCTCGATCTGAGAGACTCTCCAGAAAAAAGACGTAAAGCTTATAGATCCTATCGCGTCACTTATAAAAACAGAGAAGGTGTGCGGGTAAAACCCCTTCTTAAAAACAAAAGAGACACTTGATAAGCGGCCTGAACTCGACCTATAAACAAGGTGATGGCTTTAATTGTACAAAAATACGGTGGCACCTCGATCGGTTCTCCTGAGAGAATCAAGGCCGTCGCCCAGCATATCGAAAAGACTTTTAAGTCTGGCAACCAGGTAGTGGTTGTGGTCAGTGCAATGGGCCACACGACTGACGAACTCATTGCGTTGGCTCATCTTGTATCTTGTAAGCCTAAAAGTCGTGAAATGGACATGCTCCTCACAGCCGGAGAGCGAATCTCGATGGCCTTGCTCAGCATGGCTTTGGATGATCTCAAAGTCCCAGCACTTTCTTTGACAGGCTCGCAGACAGGGATCATCACAGATGAGAATCACTGTAGAGCTCGCATTCAGAAAATATCTGGCTCTCGAGTAAAAGATGCTCTGAGAGAGGGAAAAGTGGCAATCGTGGCCGGGTTTCAAGGAGTCAGTGAGTCTAAAGAGGTTACAACGCTTGGGAGGGGCGGATCAGACACCACTGCCGTTGCTTTAGCGTCTGTCCTTGGGGCTTCGCGCTGCGAAATTTTTACGGATGTACCAGGAGTGATGAGCGCAGATCCAAGGCTTGTTCCACAGGCCAGGGTCTTTTCGAAAATCACCTATGATTTGATGATCGAAATGTCCTATCTAGGAGCTGGGGTTTTACATTATAGAAGTGTAGAATTGGCAAAACAGTTTGGAGTTCGCATTTGGGTTAAAAACAGTCTAAAGGAGAGCGAGGGTACAGAAGTGATGGATGAAAAAAAAGGAATGGAAGAATATCAAATAAAAGGAGTGACTTTTGATATTTCGAAAGTGCTTCTAAAAATCAACCTCATGCGTCCCACTGTGGCCTCGAGCATTTGGGATCTCTCTGCGCAAAAACACCTGAGTCTCTTTGCACCTCTTTTTTTTGATAGCAAAATGTATTTTTATGTCGAAAAAAATTCAGTAGACGAGTGGAAAAAATCTTTAGATCAGCTTTCTTTTGATGGTTTTATAGAGAGCTTTGAGTTTGATTCCAATCAAATCCCAGTGTCTTTGGTGGGGGACCGGTTTTTACAGGATGGGTTGGCTTTGTCTCAGGTGAGTACTATTTTATCGAAGAAAGAGATTTTTATAACCCATGGGGTGGCTTCGCCTTTAGCAATCACTTTATCTATACCCCTTTCAAGGTACGAAGAAGCTGTCAAAATTTTGCATCAGCACTTTATAGAGGGGGACTAAAAATGGAGAAAACAGTAGCCGTTTTGGGGGATTCTTGGGCAACATTGAGAATGATTGGGGATTTGCTTTTGCAAAATTTCAAAGTAATTTGGCTCACGAGTGCTTCTCCTCGACTTTTGCAAGTCATGCCTGTGGTAGAAGAGGGGCCATGGCTCGGAGAGTTTGAAGAGTGGATTCAAAAATTCGAAATCCATCCGGGACCCTTAGAACAAGGCTCCTATTTGAGAGAGTTTAAAAATAAATCTTTTCATGAACTTTTTTTAGAAAAACCTCAAGTCCGATTTAAAGACCTCGATTTTTATGAAATTCAGCAGGCCTTGAGGGAACAGTTTTTAAAAAATAAAAATCTAACGCGGATCGAAGGGAGCTACTTGGAGGATATTTTGACTGAAGTGGGCGGGTCGAGTTCACTGGTTCTAGGGTCTGGAGAAAAAGTAGCTTGCGATGAGATTTTTATTTCAGATGCTGAGTGGGGGAGGCTCAGCCGAGTGATTTTAAAAAAAGGAGGAGTTCATTTGAAAAAAAATCAACATCCCCTTGGATTTATCCAGCTCTTATTTAAGCATTCTAAACCGATTGGAGAGGGCATGAGAGAGGCTTATTTTGGTGCTCTCAATAAAGAGGCTGGAGAAGAAGAATCCAAAGAAGTCTTTGGGTATTTTTTCTCTCAAGGCACTCAAAGCCTTTGGACTTTGGCTTTGAGTGAGAAAGAAATTGAGAGCAATCATGAAATTGGGAAAAAGATTAAAAAAATGAACCAAACTATAAATAAAATGTTTGATACCTTTTTGTCCTCTATTGGAGAAGAACAGGTGCGATTAGTGGAACCCCTATTTTGTTATCAAGAGCCCTTTTATCAAACTCAAATCAAGTCTCTTGTTTTGTTGGGCGAACCCCTAGTAAAAAAACATAAATTTCTTCTACTTGATTTTGAGCGAGGATTTGTGCAGCCCACCGCAGTGTGTGCCCCGTTGTCATAAAGTCATCAACTAGAATAATTTTTTTAAAAGGATGTTCTTGGATAGAGGCGTCCCACTGGATAGGTATTTGATTTTTCATTCTTTCTTGAGAGGATAGCTCAGCCTGCCTTTTTTGTTCGCAGAGTGTGGATTTGAGGAGCAGTGCAATTGGGATTTTTGTATTTTTACCTATCCAATGAGACAAAGTCAGTGCAGAAGATCCTCCCACTTTCCAAGACCGTCTAAAACTTTGAGGGATGGGAACAATGGCCTGTGCGTGAGTGTTTTTAAGTTGAGAGATCCACTGAGCGTCTAGATTTAGGACTTGTCGACTAAAAAGCAGACCTCGCTTTTTCTTCCAAGTTCTCAAAATGGAATAAGTTTGTCCAATGAGTAAGTATTTTGCTAAAAAAAGCTTGATTTTAAATTCCTGATATTCTCCCATCCAAGGCCTTAGGCATTTTTGATTTTCACAGAGCAGTCCAGCACAGGAGCGACAGAGAGGAGGGCATAATACGAGTGAATTTTTGCAGTTTTTACAAAGTGGAAAACTTTCAAAATGGAGAGAACCCCTGCAGTGGATGCACCGAAACCAAAAACTCATGGGGATGGGTGATGCAAGGATTGTGCTAGA
>CAZBEI010000103.1:0-11077 GCA_964490895.1 uncultured Bdellovibrio sp.
ATAGAATATAACAAAAGAGATGGATTTAAAGAAGTAGAAAAAAACTGCTTTGAGCCTTCCTTTAGTGAACGCCAGTGCACATTTGAAAAGAATAAAACAATTTTAAAAGATATTGATAAAAATAAAGACACAAATGCTTCTCAGCAATATAAGGATGATATTGTTGGAGAAATATTCGGCAAATATGCTGCTTATCCGCCCTACTATGCCTCTCTCAAAATTGCTCTTAAGAAAAGGAATGCTATAGAAAAAAAAATAAAGGGTCTTGTTTTTGCAGCACAATCAAAATCAATAAAAGAAGAGCTGAGCGAGTGCCAAAAAGCCTGTCTGGCAACTTGTATGAGTTCCAGTCTCATCCAGTATGCTTACGTTTTTGAAAAAGTTGTCATATACAGTTTAGTGCCAGATGAAAATTTCCAATCCGGAGCCATAGGAGCCATCGAAGAAGGCAAAGGTGTCTGTCGACAGTTTTCGTACATTGCTTCTGATTTTATGAAAGCTCTGGGCTTAAAAGCTAAACCAGTGGCAAATACTCGTCAGCCAGGTTGGCACGAAGTCGTTCGAGTAAAAGTGGAAGGAAAAAAATACCTGATGGAGCCTCAACGCTCAGATTGTACTTTTTATCCCGTTCCAAAGGAAACGCTGTAGAGGCGCCCTGCCAAATTTTTCTGACTAAATCTTGACTCAATTTGTCACACTTGCTATATAGCTCACATGATTCTATTATTATTTTTAAGCTACTCCTACGCCAGCCCGGAGCCCCCCAAAGCCACGCCCCCCGTTGTTTTGACTTTACAGATAAAACCCACTGAGCTTTTTGACCTTTACACTTACCCAGCTCGGGTGGACTCCAAAGTCAATACCGCCATCTTTTCAGAGACCTCTGGAGTCATCAAAAAAATACTCGCTCCGCTGGGATATAAAGTCTCTAAAAATCAAAGACTGATGTCCATCGAGCACACGGACCCCATTTTTCAATATAAGCCCACCTTTATCACCTCTCCAACCGCAGGAATTGTAGCTCAAATGGATATCACCGAAGGCAGCCAAGTCAATCCAGGTCAAAAACTTGCCTTGGTCACAGATCCAAAACTTCTAAAACTCACTCTCGAGGTGCCAGCGCAAGACCTCCCTTTTATTTCGAAAGGACACTTGGGTACGTTTCAATCCACTCAAGTGAGGGTCCTAGGGATTAGCCCTTTTGTAGATCCCACTACAGGCACAGCCACTTGTGAGTTAGAATTTACCACCCCACCCAAAGGCGAACTTGCTCCGGGAGTGATCGGTCAGGTCAGTTTTAAAACAAACCTCCGTCATGGATTTACAATCCCAGAGGCAGCTTTAGTGTATCGAGGAAATGACACCTTTGTCCGTCTCGTCAAAGATGGAAAAGCGAAAGAACTCTCTGTCGAGCTCGGGAAAAAACAAAGCGGACGGGTAGAAATCCTAAAAGGCCTCACAGAAAACAATATCTTGATTGAACGATCCAGTCGGTTTGTCAAAGACGGGGAACCTGTCAGACTAGAAGGAGATCAAGTGAGCCCTGAAGGTGAGGCAAGGTGAGGGGTTTGTACTCTTCTCCTCTCAGAGTTTATCTCATTTTGAGCGTACTTGCTCTCTGTGGAATTTACTCTCTCACTCAACTCCCGATTTCGCTTTTTCCAAATACCTCAAAACCCACACTCTGGGTGAGTATTCCGTATGGAAGTGCCACCCCAGAAGAATTTTTAAACACCTATGGTAAGTATTTAGAACCCCAATTGAGGTCCATTTCTACAGAAAGCGGTGATGTAGATCAAATTCAGGCCTACTACGAAGCAAGTGAGGTGAGCTATCAAGTTGAATTTCAGTGGGGAACTCCCTTCAAGCTAGCACTCAAGGAAACTCAGGCAGTGGTGCAAGCATTTTCCGCTCGATTGCCAAACGAAGTCAGAGATGGAGTGGAGGTCAACACCTATGCAAAAAATGCTGGATTTTTTGCTCTAAGTTTTTTTAGCTCGAAACGCTCCATGGACGAACTCTACGATCTTTTGGAACCCCTCTTGACCCCAAGAATGCTCAAGATACAAGACGCGGCGGAACCCATACTCTACAATCCCAACAAAAAACAAATCCACATTGAACTCAATTTTCAAAAAATGGCGACTCTCGGATTATTTCCAATGGATGTTGATCGAGCCATCCAACCTTATTTGGCAAGTCAACGTGGGGGTTCCATGATGGTAGGGCTGAACTATTCTCCCATTACTATTCCGAATAAAATTTTGTCCCTCCAAGATTTTTCTCAGGTTTTAGTCACAACACCCTCTCAAAAAAAGATCCATCTCTCCGAAGTCGCGCAAATTGATTTTGGTGGAGACGCTCTCAATGCAACGGTCTTTAAAACCAGTGGGCACCCTAGCCTTATTTTATTTTCTCAGCCAAGGCCTGGTGGAAATATTAAAAAAATGTCCGAGCTCATGCTGGCTGCAGTTCAGGATGAAGCAAAAAATTTCCCAAAAGATATTGAATATCGTGTACTGGTGGATCCCTCCGAGTTTATTCGATCTGCCATTCACAATGTCTTTCACGAAGTGGTAATCGGCGCTGGCCTGGCGGTGCTTGTTCTATTTTTATTTATTGGTAGCTTAAAAAACACTATCACAACAGCAATAGAGATCCCTTTGAGCATGATCCTAGCATTTATCTTGATGAAATGGACAGGAATGAATATAAACCTGATCTCCCTGGGGGGACTTGCACTTTCGGCAGGCATGAACGTAGATGCCTCCGTCGTCGTGATGGAAAACATTTTCCGGCATTTTAATGAAGTAAAAGAAGACTTAGATTTTCAGGGCAAACTCAAAATCCTGATCCGAGCGGTAAAAGAAGTCCAGTTTGCTGTGATCGCTTCTACTACAGCCTCACTCGTGGTTTTCTTACCCTTAGTTTTTACTTCGAACTTAAGTTATGCCATCTTAGGAGATCTCGCGAAAACAGTTGTCTTTTCTCATGGATTTTCGGCCATTGTCGCGCTCATTTTAGTGCCTACGATCAGGTTGCACCTCATGACAAAAACGAGTGGAAAGCTCTCTCACCACTCCCCCCTCGAAGGTGCGCTATGCAAACTAGAAGCGCTTTACGCTTTTTTACTCAATCAATTTATTATGAGACGAAAATTAAAGTGGGGTACTTATTTTATACTTTCTGCTCTCGTCATTTCCTTGGTTACCTTTGTACTGCCTCGCTTGCCCAAGGAAATCATCGGCACCCCAGATTCGGATTGGATGGTCGTGTCTCTCAGCACCAGTGGAAATAGTTTTATCAAACAAATGGAATCTCAAACGGAGGAGACCGAAGCCAGACTTCTAAAAGAATTTGGGCCCAAAATCAGTTATACTTTTACTCAAGTCCGAACCCCCAATAACTCAAGAATTTTGGCGCGGCTTAAAGACAAAAAAGAAGTGCACACGCTTTGGAAACAAATGGAAAAAGCATTTCCCAATACCGCACGGACCCAATTCTGGGTGGGTCCATGGAACCCCGCCGAACTCCCCATTCCAGATCCCGCACAGATGAGGATTGCCATCCGTGGAGGAGACCTCAAAGAAAGAGCACAGCTTGCTCGCGAAGTTTCGCAAACGTTAGAAGAAAATCAGATTTTTCCCAGAATCTGGACGGAGCCCTCAGCCACTCGAACGGAGGGAATATTCGTCAAACCGAACCTCAACCTTTGGAAAAACCCAGAAATCTTAGCAGATCTCATCCGTGTGGCGACACAGGGACGAAAAATAGGCAACCTTTCTCTGAATGGAAGAGACGTTCCACTCTTTTTAGATTATCCAAAAAATCAGCTCACTCAAGTTTCAGAAATCGAAGCTTTGCCTATTTTAATGGGATCTAAACTCATTCCACTTAAGGCCATTGCCCAGGTGGAAACTCACGAACTCACCCCCACTCTCTATCGAGAAAACGAACAGTCATTATTTTTAATCTATGGAAAAAAAGACAAGGGAGACGTCCAAGACTCCAAAATCGCTCTCAAAAAAGCTCAGGAATTAGTTTCAAAACATCAAAACAGTGGGGGCGCCCGACTTCATTTCGAAGACGCAGAAAAAGACTTAAACGACGCGCTCAGGCAGTTGGCCTATGCTCTTGCCCTTTCGATTGGGTTTATCTTTTTGACGATGATTTTTCAGTTTGGAAGTTTCATAAACTCTTTTTTAGTGTTGATGGCTATTCCGCTTGGGCTAATTGGAGTTCTCAGTTCGCTCTTTGTTTTTAAAAGCACGTTGTCCTTAAACTCTATTTTAGGAGTTATTTTACTCAATGGTATTGCTGTGGCCAACAGCATTATCTTAGTCGATTTTATCAAAAGATGCGTAGATGAGGGGCTTTCGCCACATCAGGCAGCTTTGGTGGCGGGCAGAAAAAGATTGAGACCGATTCTCATCACCACTTTGACCACGATTTTGGCCATGCTCCCGATTGCGCTTGGGATGGGAGAGGGTGGAAAAATATTACAGCCTTTGGGGATCACTGTCAGTGGGGGCCTGGGAGTGTCTACTCTTTTGACTTTATTTATTGTGCCCTCGCTTCAAGTGAGTTTGATGCAGTGGCGAGAGAAAAAAACAAGCGCCCAGATTTTAACTCAAGGAGAGCTCCCACTCGGACTTAAAACAGCTGAGCAGGTTCGGATTTTTTATGAAAAAAATTCTCGTAATCTTTAGCTTTTGGTTTAGCCTTTGGATTCAACATTTTGCGTTTTCGCAAGAGTTACTCACCTTTGACGAAGCTTTTAACGAAATTTTAAGACGCCATACAAAAACCTCTATCCAAGAGACAAAAATAAAAGAGTCCGAAGCCAAGCTCCTTCCCTTTCGGCTGAACTTTGTTCCAACTCTTTCACTAAATGCAAAACAAGTTCAAGGCGCACCCA
The DNA here is from genome assembly GCA_964490895.1 of uncultured Bdellovibrio sp. Taxonomy (GTDB): domain Bacteria; phylum Bdellovibrionota; class UBA1018; order UBA1018; family UBA1018; genus JACRAO01. The sequence continues at coordinate 4,919 of CAZBEI010000103.1, forward strand.
GCTCAGGATCTGCCCAGCAACTAGAAGCCAACTCTCAACTCAACCTCTTTCGCTGGGGAGCGGATTGGGCCTCACTAAAAGCAGCTCAAGCTGATTGTGATGCAGAAAAAGAAACACTCCTCACCACTGTGCTAGAAGCTGAGCGAGAAGCCACTCAGGCTTTGATCAACACGATTCGAAACTATAAAAAAACTGAAATTCATAAAGAAATTGTACAAACCCACACTCACCTATTGCAAATTGCCACCCAAAGATACGGACAGGGGCGTCTCCCTCTCCAGGAAGTAAAAAAATTAGAAATTGACTTAGAAAATGCCAAGTCAAATTTTGCGTCGGTGGTGATAGATCAAAAAAACAGTGAGGCGGTATTAGAAAAACTTTTAGGACCTGCAGTCATTCAAGAAGAATGGCCATGGCAAACAAAACTTCTTTCATTTCCTTATAAAAATCTGAAATTCGAATTAGAAACCCATCCTTTTTGGAAATCTACGCGATACAAAATTCAGGCCGAAGAGAGCCGCACTCAAAGGGCAAACCGTTTAATGTTTCCGAGTCTAGATGGAAATTTGAGTTATGGCTATTATAGCAATTTAGGAATCAAAGGCCCTGCTTGGAGCGTGGGAGTAACTCTGACGCTTCCCTTTTTTGATCAACTCAATCAATACTCAAATTACAAACTACAGAGCTATTTTCAGATGGAGAAAGAAACTCTGTATGAGCGAACTCCCAAAGAACTCCAGATTGAATTCGAAAATGCTCAAAAAAATTTCGAAATTTTAAATACAACCACCTTCTCTCGAACTAAAATTTTAGAGACAGCTCGGGAACTTTATCGGGATAATTTAAGACGGTTTCAGTTGGGCAGAGCAAGTGCCAATGATCTAGTGATCGATGAACGCAGAGTTTTTGACTCTGAGCTTTTTTTTATACAAGGAGTGGCAGAACTTCATTTGGCTTTTGTCAGACTTTGCCATGCAATGGGGAAACGCGTAAGGGCTTGTTTTTAGCTGCTTTTGCTTGAGACACCCGGATGACTTGCGGTAGCTTTCTTTTTTTCTGAGGCGACTGTGTCTTATTGAGGGCGAGCTCAATAGCTTCTTCAATATGGCTGATGTAATGTAGTGTAATTCCTTTTAGGGCATAAACTGGAAGTTCAGGAATGTCTTTTTCGTTGAGTTTTGGCAATAAAATATCGGTGATCCCAGCTCGTTTTGCAGCGAGGATTTTTTCTTTAATCCCACCCACGGGGAGGACCTTGCCGATGAGAGAAAGCTCTCCGGTCATGGCAAATTTTTGTTTTGCAATTCGGCCCGATAGAAGCGAATAAAGGGCCACAGCCATGGTCACTCCGGCCGAAGGGCCGTCTTTTGGGATCGCTCCTGCGGGGATGTGCAGATGAAAGTCTTTACACTTAAAAAATTCGAGGTCTAATTTGAATTCTTTGGCTGCTTTCTTTTTGACATAGCTCCAGGCAATAGCCGCGCTTTCGATCATGACTTCGCCCATTTGACCTGTGAGTTTTAAGTTCCCAGAGCCTGGAACATCTGCTGCTTCTATAAAAAGAATGTCTCCACCTTGAGAAGTCCAGGCCAAACCCACCACGACTCCTGGCGAAGTGATTCTTTCTGCAATTTCGTTATAAAATCGCTTGGGACCCAGCCAACTTGCTAAACTCTCTTGTGTGACTGTGATTGTTTTTCCAATCAAGTTTTTTTCGACAATTTGAGCGGCTGTTTTTCGGCATATCCGTTTAAAGAGTTGCTGTAGGTTTCTCAAACCTGGCTCTCTCGCATAATCAAGCATCATGCGCCTGAGTGCAGTTCTTTCAATTTTAAGATGAGAGGGCTTTAGTCCATGGGCTTCTATTTCCTTTGGTAAAACATACTTTATGGCAATTTCTTCTTTTTCTTCGAGCGTATAGCCTGGCAGCTCAATGACTTCCATTCGATCTAAAAGTGCGGGTGGGATGGTCGAAGTATTGTTGGCCGTACAAATAAATAAAACTTTTGAAAGATCAAAAGGAACGTCAACATAGTGATCTAAAAAAGCGTGGTTTTGCTCAGGATCTAGAACTTCCAAAAGTGCGCTCGCAGGATCACCTTGAAAACTTTGCCCAAGCTTGTCAATCTCATCGAGCATTAGGACTGAATTGAGAGAATCTGCTCGTTTGATTCCTTGCATGACTTTTCCGGGCATGGAGCCGATATAGGTTCTGCGGTGGCCTTTGATTTCAGCCTCATCGCGCATACCACCCAAAGAAAATCGATAAAATTTGCGCCCTAATGTTTTGGCGATGGATTTTCCAACCGAGGTTTTTCCAACTCCAGGGGGACCGACAAAACAGAGGATAGAACCCTTGGGGTCTTGCTTGAGTTTACGGACAGCTAAAAATTCTAAAATTCTCTCTTTTACTTTTTCTAAACCAAAGTGGTCCGCATCTAAAATCTCTCTGGCATTTTTAATGTCTAAATTGTCTTTTGTCTGCTTGTTCCAGGGAAGGGAACAGAGGATCTCTAAATAATTTCTCGAAACATTATATTCTGGAGAGTGCTCAGACAAATTCTCGAATTTCTCTAACTCTTCGAGAGCTATTTTCTTGGCCTCTTCGCTCATTCCCACTTCTTCGATCCTTTGTTTGAATGTTTTTGTACGTTTTTCCTTTCCGTCTTCTTCGATACCGAGTTCTTTTTTGATAGTTTTGAGTTGTTCCTTTAAGAAATATTCTCTCTGCATTTTGGTGATCTTGCCGTTGACATCATCAGAAATCTTCTTTTGGACATCGGCCACGTCTTGTTCGCGTTTGAGGTGAAGCAGGAGTGTTTCGAACCTCTTTTTTACAGAAAGTATTTCTAAAAATTCCTGTGCATTATTTTTAGAAAGGGCCAAAGCAAAAGCCACTAAATCTGCAACAGTTCCGGGTCCAGGTGCGTTGATCATGGCAAGACGCATTTCCTCAGTAAAAAATGGATTGATTTCGGAAAGTTTTTTGACATTGCTGATCACGGAGCGGGTGAGGGCGTCCATTTCCGTGGATTTTTCAATGTCATCTTCGAGGTATTCTGTCTCCACAACCATGTAGGGGTGCTCGGATAAAATCTTCTTGCTCCGAAATCGTTTCATGCTGTGGATCAGGAGATTTACTGAGCCATCTGGCATTTTGAGGCGCTTTAAAATCTTGACCACTACCCCCACAGTATAAAGATCTTTGGACTCTGTAGAGTCTTGAACTGGGCCCTCCCGAGTGAGGAGAAGACCAATCGTCCGTTGGCGGTTGATGGCTTCTTCGATGGTTGCAACAAATCGGGGCTGGGTCACCAACAAGGGGGCCATGAGAGAGGGGAATACGACCGTGTTGTGAATCGGTAAAACAAACAAGTTTGGAGGCAACATTTGATCTGGTAAAACCAGTTTGTTTTCAGGCTCCGGAGAGGTGTCTTTGGGCTCGTCCATCCCTTTAATATGGTTATTCTCAGTCAGATGGCAAGTCGAGAATGACTATTCTCCTCCAAATACAAACTGAGTGTAATCATTGGGGTCTAAGTAAAACTGAGATGGGCCAAGGCTTCCTTCTAAAAAGGGGTAGACCAAATCCTTTGCCGTGTTTTCTAGAAAATCAATTTCTTCCTTAATTTTACTTTCGTAGATGGCTTTGCAGCCTTCGGCTTGAGCTCTCTTTTGAGCTTCTTCGAACAAAAATGGGGATCTATTCTTTCTATCTTCATCTGTAGGGGTGACTAAAAAGCGATCACCAAAATAAGACCAGAACTTTGCCCATGACGCTTCGTTCATTTTGGTTTTAGGATCCTTCCATCCTGTTTGAATAATCTTTTTTATGAAATCTATTTTTGCAGCTTGGCGATTCGGCTTAAATCTATCATTGGGATTGGTGTCAATAGTCGTAAAGTCTTGGTCATTATACTTGTCTGGAAAATTTACAAGTAAGCCTGTTTTATGACCTAATTTGTTGAGATACTTGAGGTGCCTGGGTGCATCCGAGTTTGCGCCTTTACCATGCACAAAAAAAATGGTTTTAGGAAAAGGCTCCGGTGTTTCAATCAGTGACCCTGCCCCCAAATCAAAGAAAACAAAATAACAGGGATCAGAAGCCTGAGCCAGTGCTTGGCCTAAAAAAAACAAAGTAAAAAGAATAAATTTTTTCATAAGTCCCCCCGAGATGGAGGTACTCTTATATTAGAAGGAAACTATTGGCAAGAAAAATAACGCGCGCACTCATTCTGGAGGATTTGATAAAATCGCTACTCTAATTTTTTCTAAGAGGTCATTAGAAAGGGTGGCATTGGGCTCATCGGAGGCTTCGTAACCATCGGGTGTTCCATCACCCTTAAGTTTTTCGATTTCTTCCGTGGTATCGACCTTTACTTCAGCGCCTCCCATCACCTTGTTGGCGATGAGATTAAATTTATACCTTACTTGGAGGTACTGTTTGCGGGGAGAGCCATTGACTTTGTATTCATGGTATTTATCTCGAGATTGAGAGTAGACCCAGTCCGTCTCTAGACTTCGCTCAGTTAGTTTTTTCATTTCAAGTGGGTCCACCTCAGAGGGGTCTCGCTCTAAAATTTTGTGATTTCTGAGGGCAGCTTCGATCCCCTTCCAGACTGCTGGAAAATCATGCTCATACACTGTATGGGTATGGAGTTTTGCATAGGCTTGGGTTTTGACTGGAAGCGTACCCGAACAGGCAAAGCTTAAGGATATAAAAATTAAAGATAAAAAAATTCTCATGGTTTACTCCGTTTAGATGGACGTATGTCTACTATGATTCGCATGGGATTGGAAAGCTCAAAAACTTCGACCCTTTCTTGACCAGATTTTAGACCGACTACAAAGGTCCAGCGATTTTCTTCTAGGTAGGGGTAGAGCTCTAAGTGGTCAACCCATTTGCTCTTTTTGAAAGCTTGGATCACTTTTTTAGAGTTAAAAGATAACTTAGGTTTTCCCCATACTGTAAAAATAAGTTGTTTTTTTAAGGGCGCCACAGCGACATGAAAATAAGGAGGCCTTTCTAGGCCTTTCTTTTCGCCTTCTTCGTTTTTTTCGAGATCTAGGACCAGGCGTTCATACTCGGAGTTGGTAGCTCGACGAATGTCTTTGATCACCACGTCTATAATGGCTCTATCTCCTCCTACAAACAAACCTTCGTGGATATAGACATCTGTTTTTTTAGTCTCTACAGGGTAAACTTTTTCTGGATTTAAAGCGGAAAAAGCATCAGAAAAAGTATAGTGATGGGACAATCCAAAAACTAACAGACCTATAAGTTTGATCATAAATAACCCCCGAGGTAAAACTACTTCTTTTTAAGGATTTTAAAAAGAAAAATAAATAAAAAGACACAGCCCAGGCCCAGAGCTAGCCACATCCAAATAGAATATTGAGTGGATCTTTTTTGATTTTGTATATCTGAATCCAAAGTCGTCTGTTGTTTTTGTATGGAGTTGTTTTTTGGAACACTGGTTTTTTCTGTCCCTTTGCTTTCTTGCGTTCGAATGAGCTTTCTTAAGGAGTCCAGTCGCCAAGGCTCGTTTTCGTTAAGGCCGGCACCCACAATGATTTCTTGGCCAGTCTCATTTTTTGAGAGATTAAACTTGCCCATGATCATTCCTCGGAGAGAGTAGGATCCATCTGTATTTTCTGAGCCTAAGGTGAGGATGACGTCTTCGCCCTGGTCAAATTTTGCAGTTCCAGAGATTTCCATGCCCTCTCCGTCTTTGATACCTCCTATTTCTCTGATTTTAACCCCATCCGGGAGGTGGCCCTTAAAGACTTCTGTGACCTGAAATTCGTAATAAGTATAAATCCTCCGGGTTTGGTCCTTTTCCTCAACCCATTGGACAAAATGATTTCCAATTTGGCCTCGGGCTAGAATGGGAGCCTCCTCCACTTGATCCGGGAAGGGCTGTGGGTCAAAGGAGGTGGAGTGGGCTTGCGCTGAGAACAGGAAAAAGGCAATAAGAAACATGGTTAAAACTCTAGTGGGAATATTTCCTATTGTAAACTTACATCGCAATAGGTAGTTATTTTTATACGGGTCGCTAGCTCAGTTGGTAGAGCAGTTGATTCTTAATCAACGGGTCATAGGTTCAATCCCTATGCGGCCCACCAACCGAAGCGTTTCAACATTCAGGCGCTTTCTTC
>CAZBEI010000104.1:0-10291 GCA_964490895.1 uncultured Bdellovibrio sp.
TCCAGATTCTGGCCATAGGTTGGATTTAAAAAATGTGATTGCCACAGTTTTTTGGCGTTATGACCTTGAGCTCCGGCTTTCGCTGACCATGTGGCCAATGCAAAATTGATCCTGTGAAATCCCATGGAGATTGGATTAAAAGGCACTGGATATGGTTTTATTTGTTTATTTGGTGTCAAAAAGGGTTTTGTTAAAAAATTACAAATTTTCTGGGTCACTTTGGCTTAAGATTGAGGAACATTGCGTTGGAGCAAATCCTTTAATTTTCAGTCACACAAAAAAAATCCAGCGTTAAGCAGAAACATTCCTCTTCGGATGAGTGTGCAACAGTCTGATTGTAATTTTCCATTGTTTCAACAAGAAGTGACTTAATTCTATTCAAGTCTGTATTGGATAAACTTATCACGGATGTATAATGTAAGTCTCTGTCTACCCGCCTCTCAAGTGACTCCATATCCCATCGAGATTTTTTTGTTTACTAAAGTGATCAGCAGCTGTGAGGCTTATTGCAGGTATGATTAGGCAGACATAAGTCCTAATCTCCATAATTGCTTCCCAGGGCTAAGACTGCACAGACCATTAACCAACTTTCATCCGAATGGTTCTAATGAGACTCTGCGTGAGGGCTATCATTGGCCATCTTGTAGTGGGTTGAACCCTTTCTTTACACATCGATATAAGTTTGAATTTAAGTAATCTAGTCCAAGCGACTCCTTCCGAAAAACCTAATACCTATCACATCGATATACACTGATTCTTCAGTATAGTGTTTGTAACCCGTTATTTCGCAATCAGGATCACAGAATGAGCAGGGTGGTTTCTTACATGTATATATGGGTTCCTCAACATTTCTTTTTGAGATTTCAACGTTAGCATCTAGATGCCCAGCATACTTGGATGCATAATCAATGAGATAATGTCTATAGAAGCAGGCATGCTCAAATCGAGCAGCCTCAAACTTAAAGTCCGGATACTTCCCAGATACTAGAGAAGCGATCTCAGTAGCTACAAGTGTTAGAGCAGCTGGTTTGCAGCTCAAAGTGCCTTCACTGATGGGCAACGAAACTATTTCGACAGCCCCCGAGTACATACTGGTGAAGTTGAATACGAAAACTAGAAATAGTATTTTATATAGTCTTGTCATTGTTGTTTCTCCTTTTGTTAATGTCGATGATTTTGCATCAACGGTTTCTTTGTATATAATTACTAACAATATAAATCAGTTGCTAATAGCGAATAAAATGAACTATATAGTTCCTAATGAGCATCGATCGTTTGAAGTATTTTGCAGCTGTTGTGCAGACGAAGAACCTTCGAAAGGCCTCGGATCTTGTTGGCATCACACCTGGCTCAATGTCGAAAGCTATTTCCGTATTGGAGAAGGAGCTAGGACTTGAACTTCTTCGTCCTGAAGGACGAGGAATTGAAATAACGTCGGATGGATATCGAGTGTATCAGTCCTCTGCAACGCTCTTAGATGAGTTTCGCCGGTTTTCTGAAAGTCTAGGCCAGCCACAGGCCAAAGAGCAAAATGCTAAACTCAGAATTGGCACTTTTGAAGTTTTCAGTAGTTACTTTTTATCAGCTCTTTTGGAAACACAATTCGCGAATAGAGAAGCCTTGATTCTTGAACTAACCCCCGGAAATATTGAGAGGGGTGTTGAGGAGGGCCTTGTTCAATATGGCTTCACCTATCTTCCATCCCCAAGTTCACAACTTGAATTTATTGAAGTCGGAAGCTTTGAAATGGGGATTTTTGGTCTTAAAAAGTGGGAAAAATTACCATTTAAGGATTGGCCATTTGCTGTGCCAGTTACTCCGTTAAAAATCAATTCTCTCAGTCATACTTCTTTAGATATGTGGCCTCAAGCGAACTCCAGAATGATTAAGTATGAGTTTGAGCTTCTCGAAACAGCTCTCCAGGTGTCACGCGTAGGACTGTCAGTACTTCACTGTCCAGACTTTATAGCGAGGCTTCATAACAAGCACATTGCAGTCGAACACAAATTAGTACGATTGTCCTTCCCAGATGGGCGTAGCTCAGCAAAAAGGATAAAAATCTTCCTCATAGTGAAAAAGGGGGATTCAAACAAAAATTCAATAGAAGGTAAGGTTGCAAAATTTTTGCGATCAATAAACTAATCTCTGTGATGCCCCCCGCGGCTGTGATTGCACAGGCTATTAATCACCTTTTAGAAGTGCCAAGAAAAGCTCATGCAAATGGGCGGTCCCATTGAGGCTTAGCTACAGAGCGATGATCTGTAGCCATTACACTTTTTGAAAAATCCAATGGATAGTTTCAAAATAGAAAAAAAAGTGGGCCTAAATCCACAAACTTATTTTTCTTAGCCACTTAGAAAAATGTGTTGGATGTCGCTGTCCAGTTTTAAGAGTGTTTGAGCTTTTACTGGCACCCTGACTAAAAGACGTGTCTTTCTGAATTGAAAACAAAAATCTGGTTTAGGTCGGCAGTGTAAATCCTGTCGATTTTCTAGCGGGAAAGAAGGGTCAACCGAGCATTTCTTCTTGAAAGTCTAACTCATAGATTTTTCTAGCAGCCATTACCTTCTGTAAGTTCTTTAAGGGCCGGACCTTCCACAGAGCCCAGGTATAATATCCAGAATCAAATCGAGTCGCACGAGATGCTTGCATATCAGTTTCCAAAAATTCTCTAATTTCACGTATTCTAACTATAGCCACAGCTCGACCATCAGGATCTGTTTCGCCCTCCTTTAACAGATATTTCTTATTTTCGACAATCAATAAATCTTCATGGGGCGAAAACTGGGGGATCCATGAACGAACCTCGATGGTTTTGGTGCCTTCCACAATCCACTGTCCAAACGGGCTTACTACTGAGAGAGCTTTGATCTTCATTTTTCTTCTAATCTGTGGTTTATTTTAAGCAGCCTTATCCATGTAGTCCTCAAGGATTTCATGGATAAGAGTTTGGTAACCCTTCTTGGATTTTCCAGCAAGTTCACGAATTTTTTCTAAAAGCCCGGGGTCTAACCTAATTGCAATCATGAGCTTAGGAGATTCCCCAAAGGGCGGACGACCTACACGACGCATAGACTTCAACTGCTCATCAGAAAGCCCTGGAATATCGGAGTAATCAATTTGATTATCTGAGATAGGCTTTGCATTCTTTTTTATTCGCTTTTCTCGAGCTAATGATACGGATTTTCGAGATTTCATCTTCAGTTCTCCTAATTGTATAAACCACAACAAGAATGTTATTCGTAATTGAAAGACCAATTCTCAAAAAACGTGGTTCATCAATAGAGTGAATAAGGTCTGGACCATCCAAGGCCTTGGAGTCAAAGAATATGGTTGAAGCCTCTTCAAAAGAAACATGATGCTTATTAAAATTGGTTGCAGCCTTCTTTGAATCCCACTCAAACATTCATATTTATGTATATACATAACGCAAATAATAGTCAACTCATATTTTAGAGTATTGGCTGGCCCCTCACAGTATTGGATGGAACGGTCTGGAATTTGGAGAATTCGAGATTGGACGGCCCGGTCGAAACGAAGTGCTTGTCCGGGTTTTGAATGTGCCGGAACAGTAGTTGAAACTGGCTCGAGAAAGGCGTCAAAAAAGCTTTTAGGAAAACGCGTTGCATGTCGTTCTAAGCCCGGACGGGGAGGAGCCTGGGCTGAATTTGTCATTACGGACACATCAAGATGTGTCCCTCTTTTTCCAGAAACGACCATAGTGTAAATCCGGTCGATTTCCTTGAGGAAAAGAAGGGTTTTAAGGCCACTCAATAACTTGTCCAGGAGTGGGTTTGATTGGAGATTGCTCCCATTTTATTTTGAATTCAGATAAATATAAGTTTGAGCGAGCTTGAGGCAGTCTGATAATTACAATTGCAAGTTCTGGGAAGTTTTTAAGCGCCTGAACAGCAGAATCACCAAAAAGACGATCCCGCGTGAGCAATACGCGAAACCCTGTTCTAAAAGCAGCTGCTGCAAGCTTGCCATTGCCAAGGTTTCTCCAGCCGCGCGTAGCCGTAGTTTCAGCAGGAATACCGTATCCCATTAAAACCTGAATTAAGCCGTTGGGTAAATTAACGTCAAGCAGCCACATCTGTCACTTCTGAAGCATATCTTAAAATTTCTGGAATGCTTTCGCGTGGAAAATCGGAGTATTCTCGAACAATATCTTCGTAGCTCATTCCCTCCGCTAAGCAATTTAATACAAAGGAGACTGAGAAGCGAGTTCCACGAATCGTAGGTTTGCCCCCGAAACGATCTAGATTGCGAACAATCCAGTGATAGCCGATGATAGTCTGTTCAGTTTCAAGATCTTTAGCGCACATGTGAACATTATAGCAAATCCCTTTCCTTATTGAAATCAGTAAAATACATTGGTGAGTATAAATTGATTGATACAGTAATGTGTGGCATTTAAAATGCTTTCAAAACAAGGGGTAACAAATGAAAATAAAACTATTCGGCGGAGTAATTGGTTTAATATTAGGTATTTTTTTAACTATTTTCAGCACGGGCTATGTTGTTAAGAAAAAAATGGATCTCACATTGAATCTCGAAATTAAGAAGGTAAATCTTCAAAAGATTGCAACCCTTGCAAACCAGAATATACATGAATCCTTTAAAGTAGCTGAAGGCGTTTCGTTCGAGTGTCAGGAAAAAACACCTGATTTGTGCCTACTAAGCATCAACAGAAAGCCTGGACATTAAACCAAATCTCCATGGGGCTTCCCATTCTCACAATTGCACTGGCCATAGGTTGGATTTTAAAAAAGTGTGATTGCCACAGTTTTTCAGAACGACGCCACTCCAAAGAGGGGGTTGGCGTTATGACCTTGCGCCCTGTCTTTTGATGACCACGAGACCAATGCTAAATTGATCCTGGAACGCCCCATGGAGATTTGTTTGTTAAAAGTGAAATGCTGTTGAGACACTGATATCTCCAGTCAAGATATCAGTGACGTGCGAACTTAACAAACCATTATATGGTGTCACTAACTTAGCTGTACCGCGAAGAATAAATGCCAGTCTGGCCTGCAGACCCAAAGAAAAAACTTCTGAAAGGTCCCAAACATGACTTATCTTCCCAGCTACATGTCCACTCTGAAGTGATCCTTTCGCATAAAAAAAGGGTAATCCTATGATGTTGACGTTCTCTACCATGGTGTAACCGGCATCAAGCCCTGCAACTAAACGTCTGGTTGAGTAATCACCAACTGTCCACTCAACAAACGGTGCGATCTGTTGTAGGGAGACCACAGTAAATCCACTGCGGTAATGTGACCCCATAGTAAATCCGCTACGGTAACCAAGACCTATCGCAAATTTGCGTGAAGTTCGAAAACCTATTTCACCACTCACCAAAGGACCCACAGTTTGACCACTCTGTCCCTGAGTTGTGCTGAGACCAAGACCCCCCAGGCTGACCGCAACAACAAATTTAAAATCGCGACTGGGGGCGTGTGATTTCTCAGATATCTCAGCTTCAGATACATCTGGGCAAACCAACATGAAAATGTTCATAAATAGAAAAAAGAGAAAGGGAGCATGACGTATTAAGCAACAGCATTTCGCCCAGTTGCTACATGATTTATTGAATAATTTCATTCGCCACTAATAGCGGCTGTTATTTATTTTTACAACCATTTAATCAAAAGTGGACATCTTTGCCTTTATTCAACACCGTCCTGTCACCCCTGCCCGGACAGGACAAATCCCAGCTGCTAAAGTTTCTGGTTCAGTGCTTTACATATTGACCTATTGAGCTATTTTATGTACACGAATATACAAAATTTCATATGCCAAACAGCAAAATATTTCTACAAAATATCACCTTATTTCTCATGCTTAAAGCACCTCTGTTAGTGTTTTCTATGTATGTTCATGCCGACGGCACCAAACAGCAATTCTATTCCTTAAAGAAGTGTGAGCAGGTCTGGGCGCACAATAATACTATTCCATTTGATGAGAAGGGAAACTTCTTGGCTGAGTGTGCGCCCGACACTCTGTACTCGTGGAGATCTCGGGAAGAAGTCTTGTCTCGAGCTAACGATGGATTACATAGTAAGTGCTTCCTGGAAATCAAGAAACCCATTTTTACATGGCGAACGCCAATTGGAACTTTTGGTTACGGATCTTTTGATGGAATCAGTATGAGAATTAAGTTGAAAAATAATGTAAGATTTCTTTTCAGAAGGAATGGGGTTGATTGCTCAGGTGAACAGCTCAATTCAGTGAATGTATCATATAACTCTGACGTATCATATTCTGAATATGTTATCTGCAGTCCGAGCATAATTTCATCATGGAGCTTCGCACGAGAGGAACACCTCAGGGAAATGCTTTTGGAAAAGGAGTGGGTTTCTACACATGCTGTTGGTGATTATGATCAATACGTAAGACCAAACAATCTTGAGGTCTATTTTGATGAAATGAAAACAATGGGATTTAATATAGACAGAAGTGCTCTCTTTTTTAATTTTGCTATAGATCTTAGGCCGACCGACCAGATAGGATTAGCCTGGAGTAAATCCACACTGGATCAAAAATTAACAAATATGACTACATTTATCCAACAAGGAATGGGCCAAGTTTTCTTCAATGATGACATTCCAAATGATGAAAAAATACACTTTCATTCAAAATCTCCCAGCTATTTCTCCCCCATCACTCAAATAAAACCTCACTAGCAAAACGACTCCAGGGGTATTTTTATCCCTTCTCTAATGGTGTTTAATTGTCCAAGATAGCACAGGCCACCTAAAAATAGACCTGCGTTGGTGTTACAAAACAACCCTTACGACCGCTAAGCTTGATAAATCCAAGGAAGAGACAAACGCCACTAACATGATTGCATAAGACAGATTCATACAGCATAAAAAAACCATGCTAAAAAATCTATTTTTCAAATCTTTGAAAATTGTTAAGAGCTTTTGGCTTCATTTTTCACCTCAAGAGATCGTTCAAAAAATATATTTTAAAGCTAACCACACACGAGCGCAGCAGATTTTTCTAGACACTTCATTGGAGCGTGCTCAAACTTGAGAATTTTCAAGTCTTTAAAATTTGAGCTTGAGTTTAACAATTTAAACTTATTAAATAATTACAATATATTATATAGCCTCATTTCAAACATTTGAAAGATTCCTTGGTTTTTTCACTTCAAAGAAAACATTGAAAAATATTTTTCCTCGATCATTTTGCGGACTTCAATCACATTGGCACGATTTGTCGATTTTCTTGCAATTTAATAAGTAGGAGGGGTTCTCATTTTAAGTCCCTAAAAACACTCGAGGTAATTGATGAAACGGAAAAGACAAACGGGACCTAGAGAAAAAGATTTACCCATTCTACGATTTATCTGGTGGTGGAAGATTGCATCAACTGGAGCCATTGCAGGAAGATTTTATACAGAATATAGATGGAAACCGTTTACAGTCCATTGGCGATTATCACGTTTAAGAAAAGAAGGATTTTTAGAACAAGTACAAGTAAGTGCTGCCATGGGCTCAGTCTGGACTCTCACAAATCAAGGATTTAAAATCATTGAGTCAGAACTCCCGGCACTTAGAGAACATGGGTTTGCCTCTGAGCACATGGCACATGATCTCTATGTACAAGCAGCCCACCTCGGAGAATGGCTCCCACGCCATTCAGCTAACGATGTGAGATTTTTTTCTGAACAAGAATTAAGGCGCATTAATCCTGACTGTTATCCAGAGTGGGTTCCTTGTTCTAGAATCCACAGACCAGATGGATATTGGAATTTACCTACTGCCACTGGGAGAAGAGTTGTGGCTTTAGAGGTTGAGATTAATTCCAAATCCTTTGAGCAATATAAATCTGTAGGAAATTTCTATAACCAAGAAAAACAAATCAGTGCAGTCATCTGGATCTTGGGTGAAGAATTGCTTTCAAAAAAAATAATAACCGCCGCAAAGAGTGGCCCTTATCCCTTTCGAGACATTCATCATTTTGTAAATCTGTCAGACTTTAAAAAACAGGGATGGAATTCTGCAATCATCTCGGGTGGCGACTCGGGTATAACAATGTCTGCATTTCTAAACAAGTATCGCTCCGGCAAACCCCCGGCAAACTTCCAGCAAAACCCCATCCTTGGATGGACCCAGCTCATTTTAGATACGCGGATAAAACGTTTTGGATCACAGACTTATTTCACACCGAATCAAGACGTATTTTCCCAACTGAACCCCCCAATAGACGATCTTAGTGGAGTTAACCCCCACTGTGATCAGAAAGGTTAAGGTTCCTATTTCCGCACAAAAGCAGTATCGAGTAAGTGTTCTACCCATTGAGATAAATGAGAAAGACTGGAGCCTTCTGCTTGCAGAGCTTTCACAAATCATCTACAGTGAAATCTGCCAGCCGGATTTAAAACCAACTCGATTTCCTGAGTTGTCCACCGAGTTAGATAAAAATATACGCATCACATCTCCCGAAACAATAAAAGAGGAGATGGATCATGCAAGCTAAAAGAAAAGTAGAAAACAAAAAGCACCAAATTGGCCTTTATATTCGTGTTTCCACAGAAGAGCAGGCTCAAAATCCAGAGGGTTCCATCAAAAGCCAGGAGCAAAGGCTGAGGTCTAATATTGACTTAAGAAACCAGGAGTTTTATTTAGGGGACATTACGCGTGTCTATATTGATCGGGCAAAGTCTGGAAAAGACAAGAACCGACCAGAGTTGCAAAGATTACTTCGGGATATTCAAAACCGTGAGATCACGCTTGTCGCCGTCTCTGAACTCTCAAGGCTTTCGCGCAGCATAAAAGATTTTTCTGAAATGTGGGAGATGATGCAAGCACATGGCTGTGGGTTTTTAAGTCTAAGAGAGAATTTTGATACAACCTCCGCTGCCGGAGAAATGGTTCTGTACACCGTGGCAAATATTGCGCAATTTGAAAGAAGGCAATGTTCAGAGAGGGTCAAGGCGAACTTTGAAGCCAGGGCTGAGAGAGGGCTTTTTAATGGGGGATCAGTGCCCTTTGGGTTTAGATTTCATCCAGAAAAAAAGGGGTACCTCGTAATTCACGAAGAGGAAGCTAAAACTGTTTGTGAGATTTTTAAAACATTCTTGAGAGAGGGTTGTACCTCAGCTGCTGGAAAGTCACTTAATGAGAGGGGGATCAAACTCTCTCGTTACAAGCAGGGTGGCGGAAATCATCCCAGGCTTGAATACTTTACTCCTGATAACCTTTACGGGATTCTCTCAAATCGAGCGTATATTGGCTTGAGGGTTTATCAATCTCGCACAGGAGAGACAAAAACCTCGAAAGCAGTTTGGGATCCCATTATTGATGAAATAACTTTTGAAAGAGTCAAAACCATCCTAAAAAAGAACCGTTACCGTCTAAAATCTCCCAACTCAAAACGTTTTCCATTTTTACTCTCTGGCCTAGTCACGTGTGGAACCTGCAAGGATCGATTGCCTGGAAAATCAGCTCATGGAAATGGAGGTAAGATCCCTTACTACGAGCATGGTTGGGCGACTAAAAGACAAGCTTTCCTGAACAAGAAAGTTTTTACCTGCTCCCCACATCGGATTTTAGCCAAAATCATAGAACCCCTTGTTTGGGAGCAAATCCAAAGCCTTATGACTCATCCAGAAATGGTTCATTCCATTCTTGCTGAATCTAGAAATATTTTTGAACTAGAAACTCCAAAGGCAGAACTGGAAAAACTAAAGCAAAAGCAAATCGGAATCGAAGACCAGCTTGAAGCATTGGCTGAACATTTGACAAAAATCCCCAAAGGGGTCTCCCCACTGCTCATCTTTAATCAAATGAAAAAATTGGAAGAGTTGAGAGCTGAGTATTTCAATAAAATTCAATTATTAGAAAAAGAGCAGGGCCTGAGTGACCCGCCCGCAAGCCTCAAAGACTACCAGTCTCTTCTCCAAGCACTGAAGCTCTTCTTAGCAAAAAATGAGAAACAGGAGCTAAAAAATAAGATCGCTTTAAAACTAATCGAAAAAGTAGAAGTATTTCCAGACAGAGTTCAGATTTATTTCAAAATCGGAAAGTCCTGCATTTTCCAAGGAATCGCTCAAATGACAGACCAACCCTGGCTTATAAACCCAGAAAAACAGGGCTCACCTAATTTTTTGCCCAATGGTTCGAATACTATTGACTTTGGTCGGGGTGGCGAGATTCGAACTCACGACCTCTTCGTCCCGAACGAAGCGCGCTAGCCAGGCTGCGCTACACCCCGATCTATTTTAATGACTTTAATAACAGCTGGATCAAAATAAATCCACCTATTGCAAACAATA
>CAZBEI010000105.1:0-54604 GCA_964490895.1 uncultured Bdellovibrio sp.
TAGTAATGACTCATGGGTTTTGATTGTATCGCACGTCACAGTTTTTCGTTTTTTTTTTTAAATTTTTTTTAAAAAATATAAAAAAAAACACACTAAACTCTGTCACTTGCTATATTCGAAGCTTCGCACTCGATAAAGTCCTTGGCAGGGTCGGGCCGGCTTGTCGTTACAAACGGTTTCTACAAAAACGTGCATAGCCTGAGGGAAAAGGTCATAAAGAGCGACAATATTGGCAGGTTCGTTTTCGAAAGAGGCCACTAAGTTTCCATGGCTGCGAATAAACTGTGAGGCTTCTTTTTTGTGCTCAATGTCAGAGATTTCAGGAGACTTCTTAAGTAAAAGAGAGGTCCTTTCTACCTGAAAAGGAAATCCTTGTTTTAACAAACTTTCTTGGGTTCCATGCCCCATTTTAGGCTCATCGCGCCCAGTCAGGTAAACCAAATGCGCACCCAGACGGTAAAGGTCTTGTACAAACTCCACTGCCCCAAGATACACTTGGTCGTAACACAAGTACTCACTCGAGAAAAAACGTGGCCTCCAAAATTTTTGTATCTGCTCTAAAGCTGTTTGAGTTTTTATATCCCGAAGTGACAAGTTTAGATTTCTAAAGGTATCAGTCAAATAATAGCCGATGTCATTGAGCTGCATTTCAGAAAGGGCTATACTCACCTGAGGAAAAAGGGCTGCTTCTTCTGTCTCAAGCCATTCTTTCAAGATTTGAAAATTGCGAGGACCAACCTCAAAAAGCGTAGAGTCCAAGTCTAATAAAATAAAAGACTCCGCCGGATGTTTCAAAACACGTGAAGCCACTTCCTTCAAAACCTCACGGCAGGAAAGGTCGCGAAAACAACAGGCATCAATCCACTCTTGTCTTGATAAAAGCATCTCAGTCTTTTATCTAATGTGGTGTGAATTTAAAAGAATTATCCAAAAAAATAATCTCTTGTCAGCAGTGCCCCAGACTCCTGGAACACTGCGTAAGCGTTTCCGTAAAAAAACGTCTCTCCTACCAAAACGAAACCTATTGGGGCAAGCCGGTGCCTGGATTTGGAGACCCAAAAGCGAAGTTGATCATTATAGGTCTAGCCCCAGGGGCTCACGGGGCCAATCGCACAGGACGCATTTTTACGGGAGACCGATCGGGAGAATGGCTCTACCGTGCACTCTACAAAGCAGGATTTTCAAATCAAGCCCACTCCCTGCACCTTGGCGATGATCTAAAATTGCTCAATGCCTACATCACCTGTATCGTTCACTGTGCCCCACCCGAAAATAAACCCACCCCTGTAGAAATTAAAAACTGCCGAAACTTTTTATCCGAAGAGTTAAAACTTTTATCTCATGCAAAAGTCTACCTTGCTCTCGGGAGACTGGCCTACCAAACTTTTTGGAAAACACAGACTTCAGAAACCGCTCCTGCCTTTAAACATGGGTTAGAGATTGCCCTTCCTCACGCGAAAACACTCCTTCTCTCCTATCACCCGAGCCAACAAAACACTTTTACAGGAAAACTCACCGAACCGATGTGGGATGGAATTTTTTTGAGGGCGAGGGGGCTTTTGTAAAACCTATTTCCCCAAGAGTTCCCCCTCCCACACCCAGGCGAGCATGAAAAAAAGAGTTCGATAGGCGTGAAAATAGATATTGGAAATTGACTAGTCAGTGAGAAAAAAAATCAATACTATATTCTAAAAAGGGGGGGAGGAATCTATGTGGGCAGTGCTCATCATGAGTTTAGTTCCAGTTACTTTTGCTGCAACGAATGCTCAGGGATCAAATTGTGACATCACTATCAAGACCCACTTCAAAAGTGGGAAGAATGGAGAGATGACCTACAGCCTTTTTCGGCCCACCCGCAAAAGTTGCGAGAAAGCAGCCAAACAGCACCACACTAACTTTGCTCCTAAAGAAGTTCTGAGAAAAATAGTGAGTTATAAGTGGAGAGGGAAATGAGGAAGGTGCTGTGGATTAGGGCGTTCTTCTTTGTATTCGTTTATTCTATTTCTGTGCATGTGTTGGCAGAGGATAGCCCGCTGTCTCAGGGGTGCGAGAGGTTTTCTGTTGGGAATAAATGGGTGATTCGGCATAATGGCAATGTTTACTCTGCTCAGTTTTCACCCGATGGAACGCACGTGGTAACTGCTTCAGATGATAACACTGCTAACTCCGAACTCGCTCTATTTAGATTTAGCTAACAGCGATAAAACAACTTTTGATGAATGGAAGACTCTAGCTCCTCTAAAACCGCTGTTGGCACAACTCCCCAAGGCCCAAAAAGACGAAGCTATGGATCGAATCGAACAGAGCCTTGCAGATGGAGCTGCAGACTCTCCAGAGTGTCACGGGGTGTTTCTCTCGAAGCTTCTTAAATTTGCCAAGCAAGCAGTACTTCCACTATTTGGAGAAAAACAAAAAAGCCTCACAGACCTCACTCTCATTCGGGAAGTAGGTCAGTTTATTCCACTCGTACTTTCTACCTCTCCCATTGATAGAGATGCAATAACTACAAAAACACCCTTTGGTTTTTATGCAAAAACACAAGAACACATTGTGATTCCAAAAGACCCTACACCTGAAACTCTTATTGCAAAGAATAAAGTCTATCATTGGACTCAGGGGGATAAGCAATTTGATGCCACTGTGAATATCGAAGTATTAACCAAGAAAGAAGCCTTAGTTCCTGAAGGGAAAGGACCAGCCTATGATGAGCTTTGGAAAGATGGGAGTTTAACAGGCGTTGTGGTTACAGGATCTAATTTGAAAAACTTAGCCTCTGGTGTAATGGACCAATACCTTGCCTATTACCAGCAAAGTGGATTTGAGTTTGACGAAAAAGATGCTTCTATAGATCTCCCAATGTGGCTAAAAAAAGAAGTTACAACAGGAGAGGCAGACTATCTCATCAAAGAAGCCCACTCTGACGGAGACGAGAAAAATCTTTTTAGATTAGACCGCAAAGCTCGAGTCAAACGAGGGGTTCGAAAAATACCTGCTTCCGCTTCAAATGAAAAACCAAAACAAGAGGTGATCTACCTTGTTTATCTAAACGAGGCAAACACAGGTTCAGAAGTTTTTTCAAATGCTGAATTTGGGAAGTGCATCAATGAAAGATCTAAAAACCCAAACAATGGGCAGTTTATTTATTTCAATACCAGCTGTTGGTCACATACCAAGGCTGTCTACGAGATCGAAGCCGCTCAGAATTCAATGCTTCTGGATATTCCATCCACTACGACAGTGGGAACATTTTCAAATTATTCAAATAATGCAGAGCGACTTCTCTTTTCAGCTTTTCGACAAAGAAAAGATTATGATGGGATTAGAAAAGCATTGAGTGAAAATCCAGACTATAAAGAAAAAAAGGCCAATTTTTTTATTTTCCCAGATCAGTATGAATATGATCAAAATATCCTACAGCTTATAAAAATACCCCTTAAAATCCAAGTGGACATCCGAGACACTGATGGCAAGCCCTACAGCGTTGAGGATCCGAATAATTAACATTTATTCGTTATAAAAATCTTATCTATCCCGAGCTATAGACAACTCCATCTTGCCCAATGGTAAAAACTGACCCAAAGGCCCCAATGGCCTCAAAAATGTTTTTTGCGAAATATCCACCGAGGCGCTTCAAATCTCTCCCCCAGTTTACAATGCGGGACCACAGCAACTCATCCCAAAACCGCCCTACGGAGTAACCTTTTTTTGCCCCTGTGATAACCCTAGCAATGGTGCCTGCAGACTCTCTCAAAAAAGCACGTAATTGCCACCTTTTTTTAACCTGAATGAGCATGTGAATATGATTTCCCACGTTGGCAAAACGGTAAACTCGAACACCCCACTTTTCTGAAATTTCTCGAATATAACGATCGATGTGGTTTTTATTGTGAGGGTGGAGCATGGAATAGATCCCTCTCGCTTTTGTAGATCTGAGCACCACATGCAGGGGCCTTTTTGGATCAAAGGGCCGAATTTCTTTTCTCTTCCCTTTCGAAAACTCCCCTCCGTATTGAAGCTTTAATTTAGGTAAAAACGAAAGTTGCTTTGGCTTCATGAAAATTTAAATAATAGAAGGGCAATGGTTTAGCAAGAGAATAATTGAACCAATCGATAGGGCCATTCTATTTGGTTTTAGTCCACCCATTCTAAAGGCAGTATGGACAAAGGGTATTAAAAGTTATGCCACACATCACGAGATGTCTCTTTTGGTTCGCCTGGCGAACTAAAAAGAACACAAACAGTCAAATAAAAGATTCTCAAAATAAACTCTCACTTCGCATGGCGAAGTCACTTATGAGCTCAATTTTAGAATTGTCAGGCCGCCCCCTTTGGACAAATAATCCTTTTAAAGCCTAGTGCGAAGGAGAGTCTCTGTTAAGGATGGAGTGAGCCCCAGCCTTTAACCCCTGATGGGTTCTTATCCTTAAATGGCGTAGAATTCAACAGTTCATGGCGTTGGCAGAAAAAGAAATTCACCGTGGAGTTGCTCTTGGGTTTTGTAAATAAAAGTAGTTTTCTGGAACTTAAGTGAAAACATTCCCATCGCCGTTTGCTTATTATTTCCACTTAATGCTGCAACCCATGGCGGGTTTTTGATCTGGGGCGACGGGTTCGCCTTTCAAAATAGCTTCGATGGCCAGAGCCAAATCTCGCCTGGTCACTGCTTTTTCGTCTTTCCAGTTGTTGTCGATTTGGCCATGGTAGCGAAGTAAAAACTCGCTCCCCACTTTTTCAAATAGATACGGATCTGGTGTGCAAGCGGCATCATAGGATTTAGCGACACTTTGTGTTTCGTCATAAAGATAAGGAAAAGCAAAGTCTTCTTCTTTAGCTCGTACCTTCATTTCTTCGAAACTGTCTTCGGGATATTTTTTTGCATCGTTAGAATTAATCCCCACAAGGGCTAACCCCTGAGAGCCATATTCCTTCGCAAGTGCATTGATCCTGCCCTGTGTGGCCACCACATAGGGACAGTGGTTGCACATAAAGACAATAAGCAATGTTTTTTTGTCTCGAAAGTTTTCGAGCGTATATGTTTTTCCGTCGACTGCTTTTAGCAAGAAGTCGGGAGCTTTCGCTCTGAGTTTCATTGCATTCGAGTAAGTCAGTGCCATAGGTTTTATGTCTTTTTTTAACGCTTCGAGTATTGATACCTTCGGCGAGCTCCCGCTAAGCCGTACTTTTTGCGTTCGACTTCTCTAGAGTCTCGAGTGAGGTGACCCGCTTTTTTTAAAACAGGCCTATAAGAAGGATCTATTTGTAATAAAACTTTAGAAATCCCATGCTTCACAGCCCCAGCCTGTCCGGAGGCTCCTCCTCCTTTGACATTGATATAGATGTCAAATTTTCCTACTGTAGAAGTGAGTTCTAAGGGTTGTAAGATGAGCATTCGCGAGGTGGGCCTAGTAAAATAATCCTCAAAAGACCGATCATTGACCCTGATTACACCGGTCTCTGTCACTCGAGGTCTCAAATAAACTCGAGCTATGGCGTTTTTTCTTTTTCCTACGTCGTGGTACTGTTTTTCCATTATTGACCCTCTAAGATAGTTCTGCGAGTGGCAGCTAAAGGCAGGGGCATTGGCTGTTGTGCACTGTGAGGATGCTCGCTGCCTGTATAAATTTTTAGTTTCTTCATCTGATGACGAGCTAGGCTAGATTTTCCGGTCATACCCCAAACGGCTCGACGTAAAATCTCAGTTGGGTTTTTTTCTAGCATTTCCTTTGCTGTTTTAATTTTAAGTCCACTCACGTAACCAGAGTGATCTCGATATAATTTTTTAGCCCATTTGCTGCGTGTAAAAGCTACTTTTTCTGCATTCAAAACAACCACAAAGTCTCCCGTGTCGATATGATCTGTGCAGGTGGGTTTATGCTTTCCTGTGATCACTCGCGCAAGGATAGTGGCTAAGCGGCCT
Source organism: uncultured Bdellovibrio sp. (assembly GCA_964490895.1). Taxonomy (GTDB): domain Bacteria; phylum Bdellovibrionota; class UBA1018; order UBA1018; family UBA1018; genus JACRAO01. The sequence goes on from CAZBEI010000105.1 coordinate 5,918, forward strand.
ACCACTTTGTTCTCCGCATTCACAAAATACCACTTTGGAGCATTTGGACCTGTGGGTTCAAATAAGTGTGGCAATACCTGTTTGGCTTGGTAGGTTTTTTGCTGAATCATAGCCCACAGGAATTAACAAGGGTATGGCCTGTTAGTCAATAGTAAAATTGTCTGGAGCCTCTAAGGCCCATCTCCATGCTGGCATTGCATGGATTTTCAGTCCATTATCTAAAAGGATGATTTCTTCTTCGTCAAAAGTGAGAAGGGTCAGTTTTTTGCACCGCAGTTTTTTTTGAGATTTCTGAAAGGCTCTTATTTCTCTTTGCCTTGTTTCAAGTTGCTTGATCGAATAACAGACTTGGATAAGCTCTTTAACCTCTCTACCTTCTCTGAGTACAAAGTCAATCTCTGCATCTCCATCACTCCAGGTAAAGAGCTCTTGGTTACGTCTTTTGAGTTCAATAAAAACAAAACTCTCTAAACGATGCCCTAAATCTTGATCCATTTTTAAGTTTAAGGCTTGCCCTAGTCCAGGATCAATGCAATATACTTTACGTGGCCTTTTGAGTATCTCTCTGACTTTTTCTGCATAATTAGGCAATTGGAAAATGAGATAACTCTGTTCGAGATAATCTACAAAGCGCTTGGCCGTGTTGACGCTGGTAAGATTTAATGTCTGAGCAATCTTTTGATAACTCATTAAATTTCCACTCTGAGAAATGAGAAGCAACCCCAACTCTTTCAAAGTTCTTCCTTGGCGCAGGTGAAAACGGCTTACAATGTCTTTGGTGATCAGTTGATCAAAAAGTTCTCTCAAATAATTTGCTTTAAATCCTCCTACGACAAGCTCAGGGAAGCCACCTTCTCTCAAGTATTTTTCAAAAAGTAGAAGTGCGATGGCTTTGTTTTTAGGCAACCTCCATTGGTCTTTGGGGACGGTGTACTGATGAAATCGAAAGAATTCTGATAAACTAAAAGGAAAAAGTTCATAAGACTCTGTTCGCCCTGTGAGGTGAGTTGCTAATTCTTGACTGAGGAGGTGAGCATTGCTTCCAGTCACAAAAACTTGATATCCTTTTCTTAAAATGCGGTTTACAAAAAGCTCCCACGCAGGAATGTTTTGAATTTCGTCAAGTAATAGTGCTTTTAGATTTGGTTCTATTTCGTGTGCTACCTGTAAAAATAGATCAAAGTCTTTGCTTTCAAAACTAACCAATCGTTCGTCATCAAAATTAATTGCCACATAGGGGGTTTTAGAGATGAGCTGGAGCGCAAGAGTGGACTTGCCACATCGACGTACTCCTGTAACGATGAGTGCTCGTTTATTTTGTAATCTAAAGTGAGAATTGTTGGCAAAACAATCCCTCGAAACGGTGTTTATTAAACTTTTTTGAAACTCTTCTCGCTGATCCATTAAAACATGGCGTAAAAGTGGCCTTTCAATCATATATTATATAAGATATACCTTTTTGAAAAAGTGTGCAATATATAATACACCCATTGGAAAGCCAGAGATCTCAAATCACTCCAATAGACAAATGAAACCGATAGGGATCCTCCCCCTCCGCCGGAAATAAATTAAAACCCCAATCAAAATTTACTGGACCCACCGGGCTTATATAATGAAATCCAAAGCCAGCTCCATATCTCAAAATCCCAAAAGAAAACCGATCTTTTAAGAGATTTGCTGCATCTAAAAAAGGGCCAAACCGAAGGCTCCCGGCAAATGGAAAATCCAACTGCGCCCGATAGTTGACGTAAGAGAGCGTTCCTCGAATAGCCAAATCACTCACATTCAAAGTCTGCTCTCCAAAGCCTCTCAGACTGCCTGCCCCTCCCAAAGAGAACTGCTTAGAGAGTGGGATCGCAAATTTCCTCGCCAACAAATCCTGCTCTGAAACCTCAGGAGGGGTCAAAACTAAGTTTTTTTCAAACCCAGTGCGAAAGGAAAAGAATCCAAAGATCCTTTTCCCCAAGGGAATGTAAGCATCTGCTCGATATTGAAACCGAGTAAACGCAACAGGAAAAGGATCGCCCTGAGAAAGAAACAAGGGAGACGCATATTCAAAGGTGGCGAGTGTAAAAAAACCAGAAGTAGGCGAAAGCGCATTGTCTCTCAGATCTAATCTCAGCGAAGGCACGAGAGACCCAATGACCAAGGTCTGATCGTCAATGGCCGGAACGAGGGAATTAAATTGCTCCGTTTGCTCTAGGTGATAAGAAAGCCCAGCCACCAAATTATATTTTTGAAGAAGTCGCTTTTCTAAACCTAAAGATAGCAAAATAGTAAATGCATCAAACCCCAAAAACTGCGTTTTTTCTACAGAAAACTTCGGCCTAAATGGAGTGTTTCCTAAGATAAACCAAGGCCACAAGTAACCAAATTCAACTCTATATTCTAAAAAACATGGGCCCCCATGGGCCACGTTATTTTTGTCGATATTTGCACAAAAACTTGGATCAAACCGACGGTTGATGTTTGTCGTGAGAGAAAGAGTGTGATTTTTTCCCCAAAGGTTGGCGTATGCAGATTGTCCAAAAAGACGAATCCCCAAATCGTTTCGGTAGCCTACGCCTCCAGCTAAAATTCCAGGCGATCCCTCGACCAGTGAAATACGGAGTATTTTGTGTCCTGTTTTTTTTCCGTCCTCGAGCAATCGAAAGTTTACGACAGAAAAAATTCCAAGCTTTCTAAGCCTAATCTCAGACTCTGTCAATTTGTCTTCTTCTAGAAGCGCAAATTCCTTTAAAACAAGCTCTCTTCGGACCACCTCTTCTTGTGTCGTTTGTAGGCCTTCGATTTCAATTTGACTGACATAATAAGCCAACCCTTCTTGCAATTCGAGCGTGATAAATGCAGTTTTATTTTCATGCAAATACTGAACCACTGTGTCTTTTTTCTCATTCAAGATCTTCGCATCCCAATACCCTTTCGAACGATAAAGACGTTTTAGATTTTCTATTCCTTCGTTGAATAAAAATAAATTAAGTGGATGGCCTTCTTCTATGGCCAGAACTTTTTTTACTTCCTCTTGAGAAAAGGCATGAAGCCCAAGAAGGTCAATTTTATCTACAAAAGACTGTTCTCCTTCGTACAAGTAAACCACGAGTCGAACAGAATGATGAACCGACTGGTAAGTCTTATTGATAGTCACAATTTTTGCCGAAAGAAATCCCTGCGACTTCATCCACTCTAGGAGTTTGTCTGTAGCAAACTGCACATCCTTTTCTACATAGTAACGATTTTGAAGCAAAATAGAGGCCTGCTGAAAATAGAGGGCTTCCAGTTTTTCTTGGGTAAATTCGACATTTCCATCAAATTTTAAATCTTCAATTTTAATCCGATAGCCCTCCTCGATTTGGTATGTAATGTGTCTCTCTTGAGCGTTTTGATGCTCGAACACAAAGGGCGAAACCTTTACTTCCATGTACCCCTGAGTCTTATACTCATCTTCAATTTTATTTTTAATAAAAAGAATATAATCTTTTCCAAACCCAATCAGCTTCTGCTCTTCAATAAAAGAGTCCAGCTGGCTTTTAGAAAAAAACAAATTCCCACGAAACCCAAACGTTACTCGCTCCCCCATTTCAAACGAAATCTCTATATCGACAAGGTGCGAAACCCCAGGTTTGACATGGACATCCACAATCCTTGCCCCTACAAACTCCTCTGAAGACAAGAAGTCTAGGACTGCTCTTTTTCCACGGTTGAGTTGATCTTGATCGAAAAGATCCCCCTCCTTCAACCCAAAGAGAGCGTGAATTTTGTTTTTTTTACTTTCCCAATACTTTTGAAAATAAACTGTTCTTATTCCCAAAGGAAGGACTTGAACTTTTGACACTCGAATTGGTTTTCCTTCAATGATTAATATTCTTAAAATATTTTCAAAATTTCCATGCGAATTTTTTCTTCGAATAAATTCGCTTTTAACATCGACTTCTGAATACCCCTTGTTTTGATAAAAATTTTCTATGTTAGACAAAGTTCGAATAAGCTTTACTCTTTCGAACTCGTCTCCAACGGAGAGTTCTAAGTAAGACTCGAGCACTTGTTGAGAACTCACAGTCAATCCGGAAAACTCAACCTGATCGACTTCTAATCGATCCCCTTGTGCTGCAAGAGCGCCAAAAGCAAATAGAAATGCGCTACTTAAAACGTTTTTGTAATTTAAGATCCAACCCATAGGATGTCGTATTCTTTGCATCTGAACTGTCTAAACTATCCCAAACCCCAATGACTGAAAAATTAGGTGTGACTTGAAATTCTGCATTGACCTCTCTTTCTGAACTGGTCCCAACCCCCACTGTGCTACCTAAAGAAAATTCAAATTGACGGCCAATTTTCTTTTTCACTACAATTTTTGGAGCCGCCCCAACATCTGTTTCATTTTTTGGCCGAAAAGCACTTGATCCCTGCTGCTGACTTAAGGACTCGTCGAGCTGAATTTGAAAACCTGTTTTATTCTGAACATCTCTATTGAAATCCATTGAATGAAGAAGCAACGAGGCAGCTCCACTTTTATCCATCGTTGATCGGTCTTCTACTCCCACTTTTTTTACTTCGTCTGAAGTCATTCCAAGCGCCAAAAGAGATAAAATCTCTGGCTCTGGCAAAGAGGGGTTGGAATTAAACTCCGTTTTGAAGTTTTGAGAATTTCCTGAAACAAATAAAAAAATCTTTGTTGGGCCAACTTCTGTCACTGCACTTAAATTAAACTCGGGATTAATCAGCGTTGGATTATTAAAATTGACTACACCCGATTGAATTTGAAACACCCTGTCCTTAAAATATAGTTTTCCATCGATGATTTCAGCTTTGCCCAAAAGTCGTGGGGTTTGAAGGGTGCGAATTACTTTGACTTGCCCTCTCAACTCTGCATCGAAGAATTCATTTTGAACGCGCACCTCTTTTTCCGCTTTCACCTCAATGTCTAAATTAAACTGGGCCCATTGCCTCTCTGGCTCAGAGGAAAAAGACGGAAAATAATAAGCACTTTTTAAGCCTAAAGATTGATTTTGTGCTAATATTTTCTCTTTAATCAAAGCAGACTCCACTTCAATACTTCCATCAATCAAGTAGGGAAACTCAGACCCTGACAAATGGATCTCTCCAAATATTTTAACATACTGAAAGGGATAAAACTTAAGCTTATTGCCGCTGAGTTCCGCATGTAAAGACAAGCTTGGGAATCGATCAATAAAAACTTGAATCTCACCTTGAGTCGTTATTTGTCCCTGGGCCAAATCTGCCTCTAATTCTTTGACTAAAATTTTATTAGCCTTAAATTGCAGTTGACCCGAAATATTTTCAAATGGCGACTCTAAAGAGGGGGCTTTAAAACCTCCCTGCTCGAAGTTGATTCTCCCTTGGAACTGTGGCTCCTTAATCGTGCCTAACACAATCAGATCAAGTCTTGCTTTTCCTTTGGCCTGAGTGACGAGAGGAGTGAGAAATTCTAAGAAATTCAAGCCTACTTCACCTGAAATACTGCCTTCCAAACGTCGGTCGCTTGATTTTACAAAGATTTGAGCCTGACCCTCATTTCCCAAAAGAGTCACTTCAGCGACTGGAAAATCTCCATTCGAGAGCCTGATCGCGACAGGTTCTTTAAGACGAAATAAAACCCCATTTTTTTGCAGAACGTACTCTGTCATCTCGAGCTTTCCACTGGCTTGCTCAAATAAACCTGTCTTATAATTCAAATCAACAGTGCACGAGACCACCCCTCTCAAAGAAGAATCAGGAATTGTTTTTGGATTGAGAAGTAAAAGGAGAGGGGAAAAATCAAAGTTTTTTAATGTGCCCACCAAAGAAGACCGTGCTCCCACGTGAGTGTCATAATGGAGTTCGAAAAAACCACGCCCTTCGAAAAAATTGGCCCAGAACTTGTAAACTCCATTCAAACTACTGATCTCAAGTTTGCAAGGAGGCATGGAATCCCCGCGTATAAATAGATCATTGATAAAAATTTCAGTCTTTGATTGGAGAGATCCAAGCAGGCCCGATCCAAAGGTTCTAAAATCTACTTTACCCCTCAGTGGAACATCCAACCTTGCAACGTGATTGAGTTCATTGAGCTTGAGCCCAGTGCTGCTAAAATCCCAATTCATCTCCTGAGTTTGGTCAATGGATATGTGTCCACGAATCACTTCATTTTGCTTCAGCGCTTGGACATCCTTGAGGTAATATTTTCCCTTGTTAAATCCTCCGCCGAAAGAAACTGTTTTAAACTTTTCGCCTCCATATTCCCAATTTACGCCTTTAATATCAGAACTGATTTCCAAGTTTTTTAGAGCAGTTCCACCAGTAATTTTTACAGCTCCATGAACTGCCCCCCTTAGCCCTTGTGGAAACCAACTCATGGATCTTGTCAGATTTTCAAAAACAGCTATAAAATCTTGAATCCAGCCTTTTTGAATTTCGACATTTACCCGAACTGAATCCGCTGCTAAATCCACAACTCCATCCACTTTGTATGAACTTTCTTTTCCTTTTGCCACTTCAACATTTTGTATGACCAGCTGACTAGACCTCGTTTGGTATAAAATAGGACCCTTTAAATTCCCTAACTTTAAATTTAAATAATAGGCTTCTTTGAAGTCTGGATTAAAAGCTATTGTCACATCCGAAGTATCGCCGTACACATGAGCTTTGAGGTTCCCTTCTCCCAAAAAATCAACTTCTCCAATCTGCTTAAAATCTGCCAAATTAACTGGACCTTCTGCAAAAAAATCAAATCCTTTTTTAAAATCAAACCCTCCATTCAATTGAAATCGGGTGTGAGGGAGAGACAGAACTAAGGTTTGTGTTTTTATTCCAATTGGATCAATCGCAACATGCCCTTCAAGACCGAGTTCAGAAACTTGCAAAACTTTATGGAGTGGTTTTGATTGCCCATAACTTTGATTGTCGAGTTGAAAGTTAATCAGCTTGAGTTTGAGCTCCGAATGGATAGACCAAAGTTGATTTTTTTGTCCTTTTTTAAAGTTTAAGACAACATCCCCTGTAGCTCTAAAATCAAGTGGATAGATGGATTTAAAGCCTGCACCCGTTAACCAGTGCAAATGAACTTGATCTAAATTTAAAGGCACACTCACTTCGTCTATGTGTAAAAAATTAAACTTAAACTCGCGCAATGCTATTTTTCCACCCCAGCCCGGTTGAACTCCTCTTTCTCGATTAAACACCTTCGAATAAAGCAAACCCTGGCGCACACTCACCTCTGGCCCCTGGGGAGAAAAACTCACCCCTCCATCACATGTAAACTCATCTACAGACCATCCCTGATAGGACAAGCCCTGCACTCCCAAAGCACCCTTGATTTTTAATGTTTCCTCGAGCTTTAAGAGGTTTCCAAGCCCCTTCCCATCAAAATTAAATTTCCCACTGGGAAGTTCTTTTGATAAATGGTTCAGGTCTCCTTGAACATTTATTTTGAGATCTGATAACAGTTCTTTTGGGTCTAAAACATTTCCCTTAATGAAACCATTTGTTTTTAATTCTAATGTTTTTTCTTTCACTCTCAGTGAGTCGATTTGTAATCCTGAAGAGCTGAGTTTGAGCTGGGCCTGTAACTCGTCTATAAAGCTTGGAAATTTTAATTTTTTAGGCCATTCCGAACGAAGTTCCCTCAATTTAAAACTGAGAGAATAACCAGGCCCTTCTGAGCTCAACCATTTTTCGATCCCTATCGAGTCTGCAATCAAGTCCAGAGAGAAACCCAGTTCAGTTAGCTTGATTTTGAGATGAGACTCCTCCAAAGAAACCGACTCTGCTTTAATTTGAAAAAGGTCACTCCATTTTGTCAGACTCAAACGATTCTTTTTAGACTTTTTTTTTGAAAAAAATCCAGCCTCAATTTCAAACTCAAGATCTCCTCGGTAAACAATCACTTTATGAATTCGAATATTTCCAGAAAACATTTGAAGTGGCAAAAAAATCAAGTCCACCCGTTCCGCCTGGACTTTTGATTTTTCTGGTAAATGAGCAATATTTTGTTTTTTAAAAGTGAGGATGGGTTTTTTAATTGAAACTCCAGGGGGAAACATTTTGATAGACAAATCCGCAAAATCTGCTTGAATTCCAATTTCTTCTGGGATGTAGGCCGCAACTGTTTGTTTTAAAAACCGTGGAAAATAAGAGCTTTGAATAAATCCCAGTGCACAAAATATAAAGAGACTGGTAACGAAAGTAAAAATGAGAAAAGGATTTTTCCACATTCTCTAGTTTACCCTTTGAATTTGTTGCAATCTTTTTTCAACATCTCGATAATGGGGATCCACCTGAAAAACCTGTTCGTACCACTGAAAAGCCAAATCTGGTCTTCGGAGCTGCTCATAGGCTCTCCCCATGAGATAAATGAGATCAATTTTTTCTGTTGCTGGAAACTCACTGTCTCCCAGAATAGGCTCCAGGTGGTGGGTTGCCTCATACGCACGACCTGCCATAATGAGAGAATAAGCTAAAAGACTACTGGCCACTAAAAACTGATGTGCCTCTCTTTTGGCAACCAAAAACTGCCTCGCAGCCAAGTCATACAAGCCCATTTCTAAAAAAGCGATTCCAATATCAATCCGATCTTTTGGGGTGAGAGTCGCAAGCTCTTGGTCTAAGTTTTCTGTAAACTCAGGATCCGAAAAAATTCCTAAACCTAAATCAGCATCTAAAAATCTCATGACTTGCTCAGAATCTAACTCCTCTAAAGAAAGACCCTCTCTATTTTTTGTAGAGGAATCTCCAAGCATTGCTTTCAACTCTTGCTGCCCGAGTTCCTCAAGTAACTTTTTAGCATTGACTTGATTTGAATCAAATCTCAAAATCTGCCTGAGAATCCTTTTGGCATCCTCTAAAATACCCTCTTGAACCAAAATTTTAGCAGATTGAAAAAGATCCTCTATTTTTTCAAGAGTGAGAGGAACCTTTTGAGAAGTCTTCTCAAAAGTAACCGCCGTAGTGGTTGGCTCGATAAGATCCTCACCTAAATCAACCGGTGTTTTTTCGTCTCCAGTAGCCGACATCTCCTTAATTTTACTCGTATTTTGGAAGAAACTCTTCCAAAAAGTGGGTGTCAAAATTTCCCTCTTTGAACTGATTGCTTGAGATTATTTTTTTATGTAACGCAATGGTCGTTTTAATCCCTTCAATCACAAATTCGTCAAGAGCTTGACGCATTTTTGCGATCGCATCGATCCGGCTGGGAGCATGCACAATGAGTTTTGCAATCATAGAATCATAAAAAGGAACGACTTGATATTGATCATAGACAAAGGAGTCCACTCGCACTCCAAAACCCCCAGGTACGTGATACGCCGTAATTTTTCCGGGCGAAGGAGTAAAGCGCTCCGGATCTTCTGCTAAAATACGGCACTCAATCGCATGGGTTTGAATTTTAATATCAGATTGCACAATGCTTAATTTCTCCCCTGCGGACAAACGGATCTGCTCTTTTACAAGATCAATTCCAGTGACCATTTCTGTAACAGGATGCTCTACTTGGATGCGCGTGTTCATTTCCATAAAATAAAATGATCCGTCTTCGTCGACTAAAAACTCGACTGTTCCAACATTTTCATAGCGAACTTCTCGACAAAGTTTGAGAGCAGCTTCGCCCATGAGTTGTCTTTGTTTTGGTGATAAAATAGGGCTTGGGCTTTCTTCTAATATTTTTTGATGCCTCCTTTGAATAGTGCAATCTCTTTCTCCTAAACAAATCTGGTTCCCGTAACTGTCACAAAGGACCTGAATTTCAACATGGCGTGGGTGCTGACAATACTTTTCGACATAAAGAGCAGAATTTCCAAAAGCTGCCTTGGCCTCAGAGCAAAGCCGATCAAATGAGGCATTCAGCTGATTTGCATTGTAGACCACATGGATGCCTCGCCCTCCCCCACCCGCTGCTGCTTTTAGAATGACCGGATACCCTATTTTTTTCGCTTCTACTATCGCTTCTTCTGCATTTGGAACAGAGGAGGGGGTCCCCGGCAAAAGAGGCAGACCCGCCTTTTTTGCAGTTTGCCTCGCCTGGGTTTTCTCTCCCATTGATTGAATATTTTCGGCAGTGGGACCAATAAAAGTGATATTGCACTGTTTACAAAGTCGGGCAAACTCAGCATTTTCAGACAAAAAACCATACCCTGGATGAATGGCGTCTGCCCCCGTTATATCGGCCGCCGATAGGATGCTTGCCACATTGAGATAACTAAATTTGGCCTGAGGGGGCCCAATGCAAACGGCTTCGTCAGCTAATTTGACATGCAGAGAGTTTTCGTCGGCAGTAGAATAAACCGCCACAGTAGAAATACCCAGCTCTCGGCAAGCCCTGATAACTCGAAGTGCGATTTCTCCTCGATTTGCGATGAGAACTTTTGTAAATAACTTATGTCTCATTATAATAAAAAGCTTCTAGTCTGGTTCTTTAGACTCAATAACAAAAAGTGGCTCTTCGAACTCTACGGGTTGCCCGTTCTCCACCATAATAGAGAGAATCTTTCCAGAGTACTCTGACTCAATAACATTCATGAGCTTCATAGCCTCAATAATACAAAGAGAGTCCCCTCGTTTCACCACCTGACCTTCCTTGACGTAGGGGTCTCCCCCAGGGGAAGCTGACCCATAAAAAATCCCAACAAAGGGCGACAAGACTTGTTTTTCGTGTGAGGAAGCCTTTTTTTGAACTCCATTTTCAAGTGACGCCACTGAAAGAGATGGAGAGGCGTGAACTTCTGGGGGAGGGGTTGACCACTTCGTTTGCATTTTGAGATGAACTTGGCCTGAGCCATTGGACCACTCAAGCTCTACGAGTAGGTTTTTTTCCATAAAATCACAGAGCTTTTTGAGGTGATTTAAATCTGGGCCCTGCGACTTAGAATGCGGTTTAGAATGTAGTTTGGCGCTTTTTACTTTGTTCACCCTATCTATTCACCTTTTCAACATAACTGTAGCTTCGAGTATCAACACGAATCAAATCTCCTTCTTTAATATGAAAAGGTACATTTACGGTTGCACCGGTTTCTAGTTTGGCAGGTTTTGTTCCACCACTGACGGTATCTCCTTTAAAGGCTGGATCGGTTTCAATAATGATCAATTCCACAAAAGTGGGAAGTTCAATTCCGATCGGCCTTTCGTTAAAATACATAACTTTAATAACTAAATTTTCTTGAAGAAAATCCTTTGCCACCCCCAAGTGAGTATCATTGAGAACCACTTGATCGTAGTTCGCCTGATTCATAAAATGACAGCCCTCAGCATCTCGGTAAAGGTATTGCATCTCATTTTGTTCTGTATTTGCACGGTCTAATTTGTCGCCCGAGGTAATGGTTCTTTCGATGATATTTTGATTGAGCATATTTCGAAGTTTGGTACGAGTAAAAGCTCTCCCTTTTCCAGGACTGACATGCTGGTAGTCCACAATTTCGAAAGGAACACCCTCGATTTCTACTTTTAAGCCTTTTCGAAACTGATTGGTGGCGTACATAATCAAAGTCCTACCATGCCTATTGCGTTTTAGGCAAGACTCGATATCTCTCTACTTTCTGTAAAAGTAGCTGTAATGTTTCAATTTTTTTAATCCAATTCAAATCTTTGACTGGATTTTCTACAATTTTCGGAAGCAAAAGAGCCGTCCCTTCCTCATACGATCGGCACTCTAATTCTTTGACAATTTGAGCCAGTTCACGATCTTCGGGAATAAAATACAGCAACGTCTTATAACTGTTCAACGCCTCTGCAGAACGACCTAACATTAAAAAGGAATCCGCCAAGAGCCTTTGGGCTACTATATTATCCGGCATGTCCCTCATCACTGGAATGAGCAGATGGCTCACTTCAGAAAAAAGTTTTTTATCAAACAAAGCCCTTGCTAAAGCAACTTTGCCTCCCAAAAATCCAGGATGAATGAGCAACCCCTCGCGCGCAATTTCGATCGCATCGTCAATGAGCCCTGCCTTCCGATAGGCCTCTGCCAAAGGAGCAAACACCCTCGAATGAGGATCTTGTTGATATTTTTTTAAATAAGTTGCTAAGAGAGGAGGGTAACTACGCTTTTTCATACTCTTAAGTCAAACCTGCTTCTTTTTCGTTAATGATCCGAGGTGTGATAAATATAAAAAGCTCGAATTGCACATTGGTGCTATCCTCGCTTCCAAAAAACCACCCAATAATCGGAATTTTTCGCAAGAAAGGAAATCCCTGTGATTTTCTAGTCGTGTCCATTGTGTAAATTCCCCCAATGACTAAAGTGGATCCACTTTCGACAACTACAGAAGTATTGAGCTTGCGGGTTGCAATGCCTGTGTTGGCATTGTCCAAAGGAAAGGGAATATCTCGTTTGATTTCGAGTTCGAGCAGCACATTGCCGTCATTGGTAACTGTAGGTTTTACATCCAAAGCGATTTTTGCCTCCTGAACGGTGGTGGTGAGAACTGGACCAATTCCTGGCAGCACACTCGTACCCGGCACCAAGACAGGGGTACCCGAAACAATACTGCCTTTTTCTTTGTTTAAAACAACAGTTTTCGGAGAAGAAACAATTCTGACATCACTGTCTCTTTCTCCAATTTTTAAAATAGCATTGAGCCGATCGAGACTTGGAATGATAGAAGAAATCTTAGGAGACCACCCAAAACCACCGGAGTCGTTTGTTTTATCAGAAAAGCCTCTTCCATCCGTAAAAACACCTCCAGCCCCTAAAAGTTGATCCAGGGGATTTCCACTGTTAAAAGAAGCCACCCACTGGTTCTTGTCCACTCCAGCACGGCCCAACCCAACGCTCCCATTGATTTGTTTTTGAAAATTTTCGCTGGCTTCGACAATTTTAGCTTCGATCATCACTTGAGGAGTTTGAGTGTCCAAAATTTCAATGAGTTTTCGGATACGTTCTATATTTTCAGAGATATCCCTCGCAATTAAACTATTCGTCCTGTTATCCACTTGGACAAAGCTCCCAGGCGCTCCCACACCAGCTGCACCCCCAAACTTGCTTACGATGGTTTGTAGTTCAGTCAAATTGGCATAACTGATCGGAAAAACTCGGGTCACCAGTGGGGCTGCAGCCTCAGAGGCCTGTTTTGCCCTCAATTGTTCCTGTTTTTCGCTGGCCAAATTGTTGAGAGTAACCACTCTTAAAACATTGTTATTTCGTTCGGCACCCAAACGATAGGTATGCAACAGAGTATCTAACGCTAAATCCCAAGGTACATTGACTAAGGATAGGGTCACCTTTCCTTTGACATCATCCCCTAAAATAATATTAAACCCGCTGGCCTCTCCAATGACTCGAAAGGCATCAATCAAATCTGCATCTCTAAATTTCAAAACAATAGGTCTCCCATTAAATCTTTTTGTCTCTTGATTATCAAAAAATTCTTGGAGGCGATCTTTTTTCTCGGGTACCTCTGGGGTGGCGGGAGCCGGTGATGCCGCAACAACTGAGGGGGCCTGAATTTGTTTAGATGTATTTTGAAAAGCAAGTTTCAAAATCGTGCCCTCTTGAGAAACCTCAGTACCCACTTTTTCTCGGAGCTGAACCACCACACGCACCACACCCTTGTCTTTCATTTCATAGGGACTGACCAGGACTACGGCGCTATCAAAAGAAGACGTGTCTAACTTTCTCCCCACTGATTTGTTTGCAAGCTTAGCGTTTTTAAACTCTAAAACAATTTGTTTGTCTGTTTCGTTTTCTGTTTTTTCGAATGTAAGGGGCTGATCCGAGCGAACGACTAGAACCTGAGGGTCTTGAGTTCCTAAAAACTCTACCTGAGTAATGAGGCCTGCTGCCCAGAGGTTTGAACTTAAAAATAAAATCCATCCTGTCTTCATGATGCCCCCACCTTCTCTGTTTTCAAATCTTGCAATTTCAACTCCGTTTCGAAATATTCTTCTTCGCCGAGCACATTGAGCACTTTTTCTCTCACTAAGATACTCTCTGTCGAAATGTATTTAATGAATCCGCCTCGGGTCCCCAGCTTCATTTTTTCGGAAACAATATGTGTTTTCCCTTCGGGATCGATAAGAATCGCTCTTAAGTGATCCGGCCCTGTCACAATTCCCACCATTTTAAAAGAATCCGAAGAAAATTTTTCGAGTTCATTTTTAGACCCTTCGAATATTTTTTTAAGTTGAGGCATTTTGAAGGGGTCTCGTGCTTTGATGTATTCTTCTAAGAGGACTGAGCGCTTAGGGGGAGCAGCCAATACTGAAACTGAAAAGAAAAACAGTAAAAATATTTTTTTCACTGGCCACCTCCACTAACAGGGGGTGCTGTGCTACTTTTTTTAGAAATTTCGTCCGCCTTTGTGCCGAGATAAGAATACCCTTTTACCTGAAGTTTTCCCTCTAACTCTACAAACCGTGCTTGAGCTGAACCCCTAGGTTTGATCGAAAAATTACTGATTCTGAGTACTTTTTGGGACTGGCTCAAGCGATCAAAAAAAGCCAAAAGTTGTACATAAGCCCCAGTAAAACCCAGTTCGAATGTATTTTCGCTGTAAAATTCTTTTTTTATCTGCCCGGTAGGCTTTAGACCGACCACGCTGAGCCCTACTCGTTTTGCTTCCGTGATCAGCATCTTCATAAAATCGGGAATATCAAAGCTCTCAGACAAAGAAGCTTTCATGTTGTCTAATTCGACCGCGATGGTTCTTAATTCATTTTTTTTATTTTCTAAATTCTTCCAAAATTCGTTCGCTTTGCGAATTCTTTCTTCTATCCTCAAAACTTCTTGCTTAGCAGGTTCGATAAGAGCTTCTTTTGCTAAATAGGGAGAGTCCGAACCTTCTCTTAAAATCATCCCAGTATACCTTGTATAATGATAGCCCGCATAAATGAGGGCTACGGCCAAAACTGGAATCACTGGAAATCGATTGAGCTTTAGTTTTAGGTTTTCTATATCCACGGTTACTCAAGTCTCCTATTTGCAGATAATTCGAATTGTGCAATATCAAAGTTGTTCTCTATTTTAGCTTGTTGCGTATTTTTTAAGTCCAGATCTTTAAAATAGACACTCTCGTTCAAATTTTTCATAAAATCCGAAATCTGATTAAAATCTATTGCGGATCCCTTCAAACTCACTGTGGTTTCTTGGATACTGATATCTGTGAGCCAGACCTCTTCTGGAATGGCTTTTGAAATCGCCAATAAAAGCTTAGGGGAAGCAGCCCGATCAGCAATGAGCTTTTTTACCGTTTCAATTTTACTTCGAATGAGCGCTTCGTCTTCCTCGAGACTTTTTTTGATGGCGTCATAACCTTTTGTTTTTTCAAGCTGAAGAGAAAGCTTTGTAGACTCAGCTATTATTTTTTTTACCTCACGGTCTTTTTCCTGCAACAATATTTCTTCGTAGTTGGTCAAAAATCCAAGCCCTAAATAAATAATGAGTGCTAAACATGAAATTCGGATGATGGGAACACGAATTTCCTTTATCTCTTCGAGCACAATCAAACTTGTCTTTCCCACGGAGTTTAAATCAAACTGAGTCCATTTTGTATCTTTGCCCACAGAAGATTGTTTTTTATTCGCAAGATTGATTTTAATCATAGGTCACGCCCCCGCCCTGAGAGCCAGCCCTAGAGGCACTGCCGCTATAGGCGAAATAGCAGTGACATACTCTGGGGTAAAAACTCCTGGGTCATAGGTAATCGAATTAAAAGGGTTGATGATTTGTGTGGGCAAATTGATATTTTCCTCAATGATTTTGGAGAGTCCTGGAATTTTAGCACTCCCCCCGCCCAATAAAACACATGCCACAGGAGCTCCACTCGAAGAAGCATGGTAAAAATCTAAAATCTTTTTGATTTCTGTAGCAAAATTTTCGGATACCGTGTGCATCAGATCTTCGACTTCTTGTGGATAGCCATTGGACTGCCCACCTACTTTTAAAGTCTCTGCATCTGTAAAAGAAAGTCCAAGGCTTTGTTGAATTTCGCTGGTTAAATTATTCCCGCCTAGGGGGGCTTCTTTTGTAAAAACTGGAGCACCACTATAGATGACCACAAATTTCATAGAACTTGCTCCAATATCCACAATTAAGACGGCCTCCGCTGGATTGTTGGGGTAATTGGTTTCAAAAATGTTTTGCAAAGCAAAAAAATCAGTGTCTACAATTTTAGGATTGAGCCCGGATGACTCAATGGCATTCATGTAGGTATTTAAAATACTTTTTTTCACTGCTATTAAGAGCACCTCGACTTTATTGTCTTTTGATTTGCTGATCACCTGATAATCCATGACTACTTCCGAAACATCAAAAGGAAGGTATTGCTCTGCCTCCCAAAAAACTTGGTCTTGCAACTCTTTCATGTTTTGAACTTCGAGAGTCATTCTTTTGATGATGACCGATGTTCCAGACAGAGCCGTACATACAGACTTACTTTTTAATTTAATTTGTGCCAGCAAAGTTTTGATACTATCCACAACCGCAATAGAGTTGACGATTTCTCGATTGACAATCACATCTTCTGGCAGCTGAACCATGCCAAAGTGCAACAACTTCCAACCCTCTTTTATTTTTTTTAATTCAACTATTTTAATAGAAGAGGATCCGATACTGAGCCCGACTACGGTTTGAGAAGCTGAAAAAAAATTTATGATTTTACCAAACACATCTAAAATTTTACAGTCATCTCTATATTTAATCGAAGGAAATTTCTGCCGAGGCCCCACTTAAGAAGAGAATAGAGTACCGATCCAGTCTTTTTACTGCCAAATCTTTGACAGGAATAAGAACAATGGCACGGGTTTGCTCCTCTCCGCCTAAAAAACCCATAAAAGGAGAAAAACAAAAAGATTCGATCAATCCGGGAATATCCATTTCTTCCCCCTTCTCAGGAGACAAAAGAACGATAGAGTTTAGAGGGTCTTGAGAGTCTGGGACTAAAGTCCCAGACCTCCACACTTGTCCCTGATGGTCTTTACAGTCGGTTACTCTTTCAATTTGATAAGAGAGTCCCGTTCCCTTAGTAAATTTTAACAAAAAAGACCCATGTTCGATTGCAGCTTGAGTTTTAATGCGGTTAATTTCTTGTGCAAGAATTCTCACAGCATCGAATGTTTTCCATTTAGGATAATGCTCCATTAAAATCGGCACAGACGAAAGCAGTATAAAAATAAAAATAGTCAATACTATCCAAAGCCGTTTTCTCTTCCAAAGGCGGTGTTCCACGTCTTCCCAAAGCTCATAAGATTTCCATTCGGATTGCTTGTATCGTTCATGAGCTAAATCGGAATCATAAATTGGAGCCATAATGGATTTCCTATCAAATCATAAAAAATGCCCGCACCCACTAAAAAGGGGCCGAAGGGAATCGATGTTTTTAAAATATTTTTTTCCTTATTCCAAAGAGCCCAAAAAACTCCAGCCAGACTGCCACCCAGAGAACTCAAAACCAACACAACAAAAACTCCCTGAAAACCCAAAAAAGCTCCCAGCATCGCTAAAAGCTTAATGTCTCCACCCCCAAGGCCCGACTGTCCTGACATCTTGAAATAACTCCAAGCCAAAGCATAAAATACTATAAAACCAAAAGCTGCTCCGAGGCACGAGTGGATGATGCCCAGCTCAGGCACAGCAAAGGAAGTCAGGAGACCCAAAACAACACCACCCAAACTTAACTCATCCGGAATGATTCGATTTTCTAAATCAATAAAAGCTACACATAACAAAATAAACACAAAGGGAAAATCTCTGACAAAAAGTAAAGGGCTCCAACCAAAACGATAGTACTCGGCCAAAAACAATAGACCCATCAAAAACTCGACAACTGGATACCTCATCGAAATCTGTTTCCGACAGTGTCTACATTTACCTTTGAGTAGAATAAAGCTCAGGAGGGGGATATTGTCGTAGGCGCGAATTTTTTTTCGGCAATGGACACAGTGGCTTGCAGGTCGAATGATGGATCGATTTTTAGGAAGTCTGCAAATGACAACATTGGCGAAACTGCCCAGAATTAAACCCAAAACAAAGACGAAAAGAGCAGTCATTGTTCCTTCACCCGAATGAGCCATCCAGATAAAAGGAGCACAAAAAATGTAAAAGCAACTCCATACCCAATCGACATCAAAACAGAGGGCCACCCCACTTCTAGTCCATAAGTAACTTTCGAGCCGAGATTAAAATACTCGTAATTAGGAAATAAATAAATAATACCCTTCAAAAAAAAAGATCCTCCAAAAGAATGGACTTTGAGTAATAGATTTTTCAAATAGCTGATATTGTTTCCGATGAGGTAGCATCCAATAGAAATGATTATCGAAACAGATGTCGTGCTAAATGTAGAGAAAAAAATAGCCAATGCGACAATAATAGCACTTTGAATAAAAATAAAAAATAGGGCCAAAATATAAGTGGCGTGTAAGAACGCATTAAGCTGAGGGGCTGTAAAACTCAGAATCAAAAAATGCGCGCATGCCAACAAACCCCAATTGATAAAAAGAACGCTCAAAATACCCCAAAATTTACCCAAAACAAATTGAGAGCGCGTGATCGGATGAGAGAGAGCCACTTGAGCAGTTCTCCTCTCCCACTCTCGACCCAAAAGGCTGGATCCTCCAAAAATAGCAATAAGAGCACAAGCCAAGTTGATTGCAGAAATCCCAAAATCTAAGACTACCCTTTCGGGCCGGATAAAAGTCAACCGTGAGGCCACAAATCCTGCCCCTAAAAGTAGCACAGAAATAAGCACAATATTATAAAGGATTTTATCTCGAATAAGCTCCTGAAAAGTAACCTTGCCAATGGCAAAAACAACACTGTGAAAACTTGGAATTTTTTTGCTTGTCATACCTTAAACCTACCCCCCACCCCCAAGTTTATCCATAAATAAACTCTCCAAGTTAGGCCGAATTGGCGTCACCCAAAGAATGGTCGCCTTTTGTGCAATCAGTTTCCGCAAAGCCTCATTTGCAATGGACTGCGAACCCACCAAGGCTCTAAACCCATCTGGCATTTCCTTGAGCGAATCGAAATCAGAGATTTGTTTTGCTGTTTCTTTGGATATTCCATGAAAGGCAATTTCTGTCTGCTGTGGTTTTCCACTTAAAAAACTCCCAATGGGCCCACTGCCCATGAGTTTGCCTTTATGAATCATGGCCACCTGGTCGCAAACTGCCTCGACATCTGGAATCACGTGAGAGCTAAAGAAAAGAGTTCGGCCCTCGCGAGCCTGCTCGATCAAAAGTTCCCTCATTTCTTTCCTTCCAATGGGATCCAATCCACTCATCGGCTCGTCTAAGACTAAAAACTCAGGATCATGTAACAAAGCTTGTGCAATGCCAACTCTCTGGAGCATGCCTTTCGAAAATTTTCTCAATTCTAGTTTTCTCGCATGAGTTAATCCCACAATGGATAAAACCTTTGGAATCCGAGAAAGAATATGATTTTTTTTCATTCCAGCGAGAGCTCCAAAAAAACGGAGCATGTCCTCGGCCGTGAGGTGCTCATGGAAATAAGGCCGCTCGGGCAAATACCCCACTCTCGACCTAGCTTCCAGAGAACTGGCCTCATACCCTGAAATCTTAACGCTCCCACTCACTGGCTTTCTCAAACCCACAATCAAATGAATGAGGGTTGTTTTGCCTGCCCCATTAGGACCTAAAAATCCATAGATGGATCGCTCAGGGACATTGAGACTCACCTCAAAGAGGATTTGGACTTTTTTCATCCAAAATCCGCTCCTAAACTTTTGGTCCACATGGCTCACTTCGAGTAAAGCGCTCATGTTAACCCCAATACTTTTTCGTGGGGTGTTGTTGTTTCAATCTTCCCACTCTTGTCCAAATAAAAAGAGCCGCCCCAGGGATCTTGAATCGTAAAACTAGATTGCCTCATAAATTTTTTCCAATACACATTCATTTTTTCTCCAGAAATACTTGCGCTCCTATTATACTCAAGTAGTCCCTCCAAAAAAACAAGGAATTCATGGTTGAGCTGAAAAAGCGTTTGATTGACAAAAAGATAAAATCTCTTTTTTTCAAGATTTTCTTTTGCCTTTTCGTGTGGAGCCGTTTGAATCATAAACTGAAGGAGTCTCAAACCCACATCATAAACTCCGCCCCTTTTTTGTAACCTTGCTTTTAAACTTTGTAAATATGCCGGACCCCCAGAGAGATCTGCCGCATCTTGAAAAGCCTGAGCTGCATTTTTCAAATCATCAAACTCAAACAAATATACATACGCTAATAAAAGGGGGATTTGCCATTCTCCACTCCAAAATAATTCTTTAAACCTCAGAGAATAAGAAGGCAGCTTATTTTTTCTAAACTGGTTACCTTTCAAAACTAAATCTCTGGCTCCTTCTTTATCATCCAAAACAACACTGAGCATGTTGGCTCCACCCCAATAGAGCTCAAAAAAAGCAGGATCCACATCGGTTGCCAAATCGAGATCATAAAAGGCAAACGAGCGAGATGCCTGAGATTTCTTTTCGTAGCTTGTGTGAGCTAAAAATCGAATCAAAAGAGCGTCCACACCCACCTGAGAGTGTCCAAAACTTAAAACTCTGAAAAGATCAGGGTCCCACTTTTCAGGCTTTAGAGGAGAACTGACAAGCCCTGTTTCTTTTTGATTTTGGAGTCCCCAGTTAAAAGAAATATGGGAGAGTAATAAAAAAATGCATAAAAAAATTGATCTTATTGACATCTCTTCATAACTCTCACAAAATTAAAATTACGGGTAGTACTATCCCAAGGATGGGGAACCATGTCGCGTCAACTTGCTGAATTATTACTTAAAGATAAATTTATCAATCAAAAGCAATTTGATGACGCTGTCACTGCTAATAAAACTGGAAGCTCGCATGTCCGTTTTTTGATTGAAAACAAAGCCATAGCAGAAAACAAACTCCTCTATTACATGGGTCAAAAATTTGGCTTACCCTCTATCAATTTAGCAAAATTTGAAATTAAGCCCGAAATGATTGCTCTCCTTCCTTCGGATGTTGTTCGGAAATATCAGGCCATCCCCCTCCAAGCCAATCAAGGCAAGCTTGTGGTCGCTATTTGTGACCCAACTAATATGGCAAGGCTCGATGACCTAAAATTTAAAACTAAAATGACTATTGAGGCAGTTCTGACTTCGCACTCTGCTTTTGAGGCTGCTTTAGGCCGATACTATGGCGCGTCAGTCCACTTAGGTGAAGCTCTCAAAAGTGCAAAAAAAGAAATGAAAGATGACGGGCCAGACTCTTCAGGGATTGAGCTCGTTGAGGTCCACGAAATTGACGCATCCTCCCGAGCAGAAGACGCGCCTGTGATCTCTATCGTCAATAGTATCTTAAGTGAAGCCATCACACGACTCGCCAGTGACATCCATGTGGAACCTTACGAAAAAAAATTCCGTGTTCGAATGAGAATTGACGGGGTGCTGCATTCTATGACGGAGCTCCCCATTGAAATGAAAAGAGCAGTCACTGCTCGTTTTAAAATCATGTCGCGCATGGACATTGCAGAATCCAGAGTTCCTCAGGACGGCCGAATTAAACTCCGAGCCCAAGGAAACGAAATTGATTTTCGAGTCAACTCCATCCCCACACTTTTTGGAGAAAAAGTCGTGCTTCGAATTTTAAGTAAGAAAAATCTTCAGCTGGATATGCAAAAGCTGGGGTTCGAAGCAAAACAGCTCGAGCTCTTTAAAAAAGGAGTTTACGCAGCCAACGGAATGGTTTTAGTCACAGGCCCTACCGGGAGCGGAAAAACGACGACATTGTACTCCGCCCTCTCTGAGCTCAATCAGATCACAGATAATATTTCTACAGCGGAAGATCCTGTCGAATACAACCTAGAGGGCATTAACCAAATCCAGATTCATAAAGAAATTGGGCTCACTTTTGCCAGCGTCCTAAGATCCCTTCTCCGACAAGACCCAGATGTCATTTTGGTGGGCGAAATCCGAGATTTCGAAACTGCAGAGGTCGCAGTCCAAGCAGCCCTCACAGGCCATTTAGTTTTATCCACTCTACACACCAATGACGCCCCAAGCACTATTGTCAGGCTCATGAACATGGGGCTTGAACCTTTTTTAGTGGTTGCCTCTCTCAATACCATTATTGCCCAAAGGCTTCTGAGAGTGTTGTGTTCTGGCTGTAAAGTGGAACAAAAAATTCCTAAGGAAAAACTGGTTCAGTTTGGGATTTCTCCCGATACAAAATGTTTTACAGGAAAAGGTTGTCCCACTTGTGGCAACTCTGGCTACAAAGGCCGACTGGCAATTTATGAAATTTTAGATTTTAGTAAGACATTAAAGGAAATGGTTTTAAAAGGAGCAACCTCGATAGAACTTAAGCAACAGGCCCTCGACGAAGGCATGAAGAGTTTACGGCAATCTGCACTCACTAAAGTGACCCTAGGAGTCACCTCACTCGAAGAGGCGCTCTCTTCGACCATGGAGAACTAATATGGGAAAACTCACCTTACCCGCACTTTTAAAAACCATGATAGATCAAGATGCCTCTGACTTACACATCACTGTGGGAGTTCCTCCTGAGTTTAGAATTCAAGGGAGAATGGTCAAAGTAAAGTCAGAGGCCATGTCTACTCAGGACACAAAGGAGCTTTGTTACTCTGTGCTCACTGATTCTCAAAAAGTTGAATTCGAAAGAATGCAAGAACTCGACTTTTCTTTTGGGATCAAAGATATTGCCCGTTTTAGAGGAAATTTGTTCTACCAACGCGGCGGCATTGGCGGGGTCTTTCGTTGGATCCCCCTGCATATTCCTGAATTTGATACTTTGAACATTCCTTCGGTCATGCGGAAAATCATCAAAAGGCCCAATGGGCTCATTTTGGTCACGGGCCCTACAGGCAGTGGTAAATCTACAACCCTTGCCTCTCTCCTCGATATCATCAATAGAGAAGAATACGGCCACATCATCACGATCGAAGATCCTATCGAGTTTGTCCAC
This sequence comes from uncultured Bdellovibrio sp., assembly GCA_964490895.1. GTDB lineage: Bacteria > Bdellovibrionota > UBA1018 > UBA1018 > UBA1018 > JACRAO01. The sequence continues at coordinate 28,804 of CAZBEI010000105.1, forward strand.
CCCCACAAAAATTGCTTAGTCAACCAACGCGAAGTCGGCGTGGACACTAAAAGTTTCCGTAGCGCTTTCAAAAGAGTCTTGCGTCAGGACCCTGATTTTATTCTAGTGGGAGAGCTCCGAGATATAGAAACAATCGAAATGGCCCTCAATATGGCAGAAACAGGGCATCTCGTGTTTGGAACCCTGCACACCAATGGAGCCGTACAATCTCTAAACCGCATCACCAATGCCTTTCCGCCTCACCAACAAACTCAAATCAGGCATTCTCTCTCGTTTTCTTTACAAGCCACAATTTCGCAAATGCTTATCCCCAAGAGTTTTGAGTCAGGCAGAATTGTAGCTTGCGAACTCCTCATTCCAACAATGGCGATTCGGAACTTAATTCGAGAAGATAAAATTCATCAAATTTATTCGGCCATGCAAACAGGGCAAGAAGAAACATTCATGATGACCATGAACCAAAGTTTGCTGACTTTGGTCAAATCAGGACAACTGTCTAAAGCGGATGGTTTAGAAAACAGCCCCATGCCTGAGGAACTTCAAAAAAATTTAGCGAACATCAAGGATAAAAATTAATGCCAGAATTTGAGTACGTAGGCATCGATAAAACCGGAAAAAAAGTGACCGGCAAGTTTGACGCTCCAAACGAAGGCGATTTTAGAATCTACCTTCGCTCTCAAGGGATCCGCCCCACCAAAGTAAAAAAAATCAGTGTCCTGAGTCAAGACTTAGGGAAACTCTTTCGACCCAGTGGACGGAGCATTTCGACAGAAACTTTAGTGGGTCTGACAAGGCAAATGCATGCCCTCATCACCTCCGGCATTCCCTTAGTGCAGGGCTTGGAGTTTTTGACTGAACAAGCCAATACGACCAACTTGCGCACCATCATGTCTGTCATTAAAGACAAAGTGTCTCAAGGGTCTTATCTTTGGGAAGCATTGAGCCTTTATCCAAAAATATTTCCAAAGTTTTATATCGCTCTGGTCAAAGTCGGAGAGAGTTCGGGTGCGCTTGACATCATGTTCAAAAGATTGAGCCGCTATCTAGAGACCTCAAGCCGGCTCAATAAAATTGTAAAAGGCGCCATGATGTATCCTGTACTTATTACGGTGCTTGGCATTGCCGTCATTGCGGCCATGCTGATTTTTGTCATTCCAAAATTCGAAGAATTACTGAAAAGTAACAATCAAGAACTCCCAGGCCCAACTCAGCTTGTCATTACCTTATCCCATTTTTTTGTTGGAAATTTTATGTATATTGGTGCTGCTCTAGTGGGGGGGGCTTTGCGTTTTCTCAGTACATGAAAACAAAGGAGGGAAGAGTTCAAATCGATCGAATCATTTTTAATGCGCCTCTTTTTGGCCCTCTTGTTCAAAAATCCTCTATTGCCCGATTTACAAGAACTCTCCAAATCATGCTCTCCTCCGGAGTGAACCTCATTGATGCCATTGATATTTGTAAATCTACGATGGCCAATGCAGTCTTAGAAGACGCCATCGGGACGGTGAGAAAAAGCGTAGAGTCTGGAAAAAACTTAGGAGGAACTCTCGGAAAGCTTAACGTTTTTCCAAGAATGGCAGTGCAAATGATCTCTGTGGGTGAGGCCACTGGGAGTCTCGATAAAATGCTCGAAAAAATTGCAGATTTTTACGAAGAAGAAGTCGAAATCACAATCAATGGCATGACAAAACTCATTGAGCCGATCATCCTGATTTTCTTAGGTGGAGCAGTTGGAGGTTTATTGATTGCCATGTACCTGCCTATTTTCAAATTGGCTGGGGGAGCGGGGTGATAACATACTTTGAGCTTTAAACTTATTGGTGAGGCTCCTTCCATGCAGGAGCTTTTTACACTCATAAAAAAAGTAGGTGACACTCGGACCAATATCCTCATCGTTGGAGAGAGTGGAACAGGAAAAGAACTCGTAGCTCAAATGATCCACGAAACGGGGGTTCTGAAAGCAAAACCGTTTGTCGCAGTGAACTGTGGTGCCATCCCTGAAAATCTGATGGAAAGTGAACTCTTTGGACATAAAAGAGGGAGTTTTACTGGAGCTGTAGTAGACAAAGTTGGCCTTTTTGAAGTGGCCAGTGGAGGGACTCTTTTTTTAGACGAAGTCGGAGAACTCCCATTGGGCATGCAATCCAAACTGTTGCGTGCCATCCAAGAAAAAGCCATCCGTAGAGTGGGTGGAGTCGAGACCATCAAAGTAGACGCGAGGATTATTGCCGCCACGAATAAAAATCTTGAGTCGGGACTCACCCAAGGCACTTTTAGAGAAGACCTTTATTACCGCCTCAATGTGATTCAGATCAAAACCCCTCCCTTAAGGCACCGTAAAGAAGACATCCCCATTTTAGCTGATCATTTTTTAAAAAAATTCAACGAAAAATTTGGGAAAAAGGTTTTGGGTTTTCAAACTCAAGCCCTTGAGGCCCTGTACAACTACGGCTGGCCTGGAAATGTAAGAGAATTAGAAAACGTTATAGAACGAGCCTTTACGTTAGAAAATGGGAAAAAAATAAGTCTGAGTTCGCTCCCTCCGGCCATCCATACGCCAGAATTAAAAACCGAGGACAAACCGAGTGAAATAAGATTGCCAGCGCCTGATTTTTCTAAAGGACCTATCCGCTTGGATCCCATTCTTTGGGAGATAGAGCGAAAATATGTGCAAGCTGCCATTGAAAATTCGGGCGGAGTTAAGAAAAGTACAGCATTGCTCTTAGATGTCACTTTTCGCAGTTTGAAGTACAGAATTAAAAAATTAGATATATAACTATCTGAAATTATTTAATTTTTTTGGCCTAGACTTAAGCTCAAACTCCGGATATTTCAATAAGACTATCATTATATAGATAATTTTACTCATGGAGGGTAAATCGTATGGCACCCAGAAAAGTGATCATCATGGGAGCAGCAGGTAGAGATTTTCATAACTTCAATGTCTTTTTTAGAGACAATTCCAATTTCGAAGTCAAAGCTTTTACAGCCTGCCAAATCCCAAACATTGACAGTAGAACCTACCCACCTGAACTCGCTGGTTCCCTTTATCCAAAAGGCGTCCCCATATTTCCAGAAAGCGAACTTGCCCATTTAATTCAAAAAGACGTGATCGACGAAGTGATCTTTGCCTATAGCGATGTCTCTTACGAAACGGTGATGCATCGGAGTGCCATTGTCAACGCAGCAGGCGCTGACTTTAAACTTATGGGCCCCCAGGCAACTCAGCTCAAGAGTCGAAAACCAGTTATTAGTGTATGCGCTGTACGAACGGGGTGTGGAAAAAGCCAAACCACGAGAGCCATTGCTGGACTGCTCAGAAAACACGGAAAAAAAGTAGCCATTATCAGACATCCTATGCCCTATGGCGACCTTAACGCTCAGCGCTGTCAACGCTTTGAAAAGCTCGATGATTTAGATAAACACCACTGCACCATCGAAGAAAGAGAAGAATACGAAACCCACATCCAAGAAGGCCACCTGGTTTTTGCTGGTGTCGATTACAGCGATATTTTAAAACGTGCAGAAGAGGAAGCTGACATTATTTTATGGGATGGTGGAAATAACGATTTTCCATTTTATAAACCTGACCTCCATTTTGTTTTAGTCGACCCCCATCGCCCAGGACATGAATTGCGATATTTTCCAGGCGAAGCCAATTTTAGAATGGCCAAGGTCATCTTGATTGCGAAAGCCAATACAGCCACAGCTGAGGGAATTGCAAAAGTTAAAGAAAACATTAAAAAATATAACCCTGAGGCACAAGTGATAGAGGCTGGATCTGTGATTAAAGTGTCGGACTCTGCTTTGATCAAGGGCAAACGAGTCCTAGTCATCGAAGATGGCCCCACGCTCACCCACGGAGAAATGAGCTACGGTGCAGCCTCTGTGGCCGCAAAGGATTGGGGCGCGCTCGAGATTATCGACCCAAGGCCCTATGCAGTGGGCAGTATTCGTAAAGTATACGAAAACTTCCCTCACCTTAAAAATGTTTTACCTGCGATGGGCTATGGTGACAAACAAATGAGAGAACTCAAAGAAACGATCAATGCAGTGCCTTGTGATTTAGTTTTAGTGGGAACTCCGCTTGATTTAGGGAAACTCTTAAAAGACACAAAGCATCCTATGGTCAGAGTCGTTTATGATCTGGATGATAAAAGCGCGGCTATAATCAACAAACTTCTGGAAGAGTTTTTAAAAAAACATGGCTAAAATTTATACTGTTCTTCAGGAGCTTCCCAAAGACATAATGTCAGCACGCGCGATGCCATTGCCAGCAGAGGTCCTCATGTGTCCTCCGGATTACTTTGATGTCATTGACGTAAAAAATCCTTTCATGGAAGGTCAGATTGGAAAAGTGAACCTCAAACTTGCCCGTAGCCAGTGGCTTGCACTCAAAGAGTGTTTTCTAAAAATAGGGCTTAGAGTGAGTGAGTTAGAACCTGTCGCCCACCGCGAAGACATGGTTTTTAGTGCAAATCAAACTTTTCCAGGTTTAGACTCAGTTGGAAATAAAATCTGTGTTTTAAGTCAAATGAAACACCCATCCCGGCAGGAAGAGATTCCTGCTTTTGAAAAATGGTTTAAAAGAAGTGACTACACTACCAAAAATCTTCCAAGCTCTTCTTATGTATTCGAAGGCGGTGGAGACGCCCTTTGGCACCCGGGGCGACGCTTGATTTGGGGTGGTTTTGGACAGAGGACCCAAAAAGAGATCTATCCTTTTTTATCCGAAACTTTTGATGCCCCTGTCCTTCTCTTAGAGATGAAAACAGAGCGCTTTTATCATCTGGACACTTGCCTGTGCCTCATTGACGAAAAAACGGCTCTGGTTTACCCACCCTCTTTTACTGAAAAAAGCTTTGAACTGATTTCGCACTCTTTTCCAAACCTGATTATTGTAAATCAGGTGGAAGCCATGGAGCAGATGGCCTGCAATGGAGCCTCTTTTTTTGGAAAGAAGGTGGTCATTCAAAAAGGGTCCGAAGAGGTGTGCAAAGCCCTTCGATCTAAAGGCTTCGAAGTTTTTGAGGTCGATACGAGCGAGTACATGAAATCAGGGGGCAGCGTTTTTTGTATGAAAATGTCTGTATTTTAAAAACAACAACGCTAGGGGGAATGTATGACATCTAGTACACTGAAAAAATCAGCGCTTTTCATTACGTTTTGGACTGGATTTACGGCTTTAGTTTACGAAGTCACCTGGCAAAAATACTTGGCCAATCTCTTAGGGAGCCAGGCTAAAGCAACGGCTCTTATATTGGCCATATTTTTGGGAGGACTCTCCCTCGGCTACCATTTATTTGGGAAAGTGAGTTTAGGCAAAACTCCAAGAACATTGCTCAAAGCCTGTGGCTGGGCAGAAATTGGAATTGGGGCTTGGGCTATTTTATTTCCGATGCTCTACAATGAAATTTCTCCGCTTTCAGATTTTTTTCCCGATTTCTTCATTTGTATTTTACTCATTGGTTTTCCTACTGTGTGCATGGGATCCACCCTCCCTCTTTTAACCCAGGGACTTTCTCAAAGTCTAAAAGACTCTGTCCCCATCCATGCAAAAATCTATGCCATCAATACAGCTGGAGCTTTTCTAGGTTGCTTAGTCGGTGGTTTTTTGCTCCTCCCGAGTTTTGGACTTCCACTTACGATGATGGGGATGGGCGGTATAAACTTACTGGGAGGACTTGGACTTGTGGCGTTGGGCACTTCGCTCCCTTTGGAGAATGTAAAAGAAGGTATCGTTTCAGTACTTCTCTACACTGAAAAAACACCTCGAATTGAGACATTTTATTCTATTTCAATTGCTTTCTTGTCTGGATTTATCGCACTCAGTTTGCAGACTTTAATGATGCGTGTATTTGGATTTAGCCTTGGTTCATCCGAGTATTCGTTTTGCACAATCGTTGCTGTTTATATTTTGATGCTGGCCTTAGGCGCTCTGCAGCTATCTCGAGCGAGTCTCAGCAAAAAACTTTTAAGCAACAATCAGATCCTGGCTCTTTTTGGACTCATGGGGCTTTATATTGCTATTCCTTATTTTCCCTATGGTGCCTACGTCATTCGTACCCTTTTTATGTCCTCAACACCTGGGTTTTATGTCTATTACTTTTTTATTTTCATTGTCTTTGCTTTTGTTTTGGCTCTCCCCATTGGAGCAATGGGCAAAACCATGCCCCTTTTGTTTCAGGCTATCCAAAATCGGTTTTCTGAAGTCGGGAGCACTGTTGGAAAAATTTACACCTGGAATACCATCGGTTGCATTGCCGGAGCCCTTGGAGGAGGTTTTTGGTTTTTATCTTTTGCCAACATTGATCAAGTATTTAAAATCTGTATTACCGCAATGGCTCTATTGATGCTCTTGGCCACGCTCCTGGAGGGGAGCCGTAAAAGTACGGCGCTCGTCATTTTATTTTCTACATTCATTTTTTGCTATCTCACTCCCCACTGGAACACACGCAATCTCACTTTTGGGCTTTTTAGAAATCGCACACCAACAGACGAAAGCTACAAAGGGGCTGAGGCTTTTTACCAAACTTATTACAAAACCCAGAAAGTGATTGCCTACCGAGATGATCCCAATACATCGGTGGGGATTTCAGAAGCAGCTGCCCCCAACGAAAAATCAAAAATTTCTCGCTCTATTTTTGTGAACGGAAAATCAGATGGGGCAACAGGAGGAGGAGACCTCTCGACAATGCGGCTAGCAGCACATTTGCCCGCTCTTTTCTCTGCCTCTCTAAACACAAAAGCTGCCGTCATTGGGTATGGGACAGGCACAACGGTCGGGTCCTTGGGCTTGTATGAGGGAATTCAAGAAATCCATTGTTTAGAAATTTCTCAAGCAGTCAGAGATTTTGCTCATTACTTTGATTTTTCTAACCACAATGCGTCCTTAAATCCAAAGCTCCATTGGCACTTGGGAGATGCATTTCGAGAGTTTGCTAAAAACAAAACCAAGTATGGCCAAAAAAAATACGGAATGATCATTTCAGAGCCCTCAAACCCTTGGGTCGCTGGAGTGGAGAGACTCTTTAGTTCCGATTTTTATAAACGGGTGATCGAAAAACTAGAGGACTCTGGCATCTATGTCCAGTGGTATCACACTTACGAAATTTCTCAACCCACAGTGAGTTTGGTGATTAATACCTTTGCCTCTGTCTTTCCACACGTCAGGATTTTTGCATTAGGGCCTGACCTCATCATGTTGGGAACTAAAACCCCTTTGTCTGCCACTGTGCTTACAGTTTTGAATGAGCGGTTTCAGAATCCAGAAATTAAAAAAGAGCTAGAAGAACTGGGTATTCGTTCTCCAGAGGAGCTGCTTGCTCTTGAGCTCCCGCTTTCTACTCAAATATTCAAAAATGCTGGGATTCATACTTTAGAATTTCCAAAACTTACGTATCAGGCGGGGAAGGATTTTTTTAGAGGACTCTCCACAAACCTTTGGCAACTTTTAGAGTTCGAAACCATCCGTCCTTTGTCTCGAGAAGGATCTACGCACACATTGCTCAGCGCCTACTTAAAACAAGGGGACCCACACTTCTTGGATCGACTCAAAAATGTGGCCCGAATCAGTTGTGGATTACAAAAAGAAGTTCAGTTTTTTCCAGGCTGGGACCAAAGGAGTACAAAAATTTGCAGAGATAGCCTTGTCGCCTTAGCGGCAAAAGGAGCCATCCCCCCCGAAAATGGATTTACTCCTGACTCTGCGAGGCGACTGCAAGAGTTAGCTCAAGACCCCATAAAAATGCCTTCGCATTCTAAAATTAAAAACGAACTTAAAGTCCTTGTAGAAGATGAACGCAAAATAGACATCCGACTTTTTGCTAGCTCTGATTCTGTGTTTTTGCCTTTGTCAGAAGAAAAGCTTTTCAAAAAATCAGCTACTTGTTTTGACGGAGAAAGCGAAAAAAATCTAAAATGCAGAACCCAGCTCATCGAAGCGCTGTTTTATACAGGTCGAACAAAATCAGCTCAAGCTCAGTACAAACTCCTCAAAGACAACTATGGTCAAAAAATACCTACCCCTGTGCTCGAGCGGCTAGGGCAGCTGACCCTCAATGTATATTGATATTATCCCCTATATAGGATAATATCAATATATCCCTTGTAGGGGATATATTATGAAACCAGAACTGAAACTGACAGCGAGAAATACCGCTCAACTTGGAAATGCCATTCTACGATTTCGTAAAAAAATCTCTTGGACCCAAAAACAGATCAGTGAAACGTCTGGAGTCAAACAGCCCACGATTTCATGGGTCGAACTTGGAGCTAAGGGCACTCGACTTGATACGGTATTTAAACTTTTAGCCGCTCTTGATTTAGAACTTGTTATAAGAAAAAGATATAAGGCGAAGTACTGATGGGGCGAAATAAAAGACAAAGCCAACTTCATATTTTGATGAACGGTCATTGGTTTGGAACATTGACAAGGTCGCCTGCAGGGGCTTTGGAGTTCGAATATACACAGGACTTCCTTGAGTCAGAAAATCCGATTCCAATCTCTTCTTCTATGCCCCTCAGAGAAGAGCCGTATCGTGACTTGCGTGTGCATACTTACTTCGACAATCTCCTCCCAGATAATGAAATCATACGCAGAAAAATTGCCCTAAGCTATGGCACAAAAAACAATAGCCCATTTGAACTCCTCGCTGCAATAGGTCGTGACTGCGTCGGAGCACTTCAGTTTATTCCAGAAAATGAAACTTCTCATTTCTCTCACAAAGTTTTAGGTGAGCCATTGACAGACAAAAAGATCGGAGAGATTTTATCGAATCTAAAAACACACCCCCTGGGTTTAAATCGTGATTATGAATTTCGGATCTCTCTTGCTGGTGCACAAGAAAAAACAGCCTTGCTATATTGGAAAAAAAAATGGTCCCTCCCTCTTGGGACTACAGCGACGACTCACATTCTAAAACCAACAATAGGAAGTCTTTCTGGTGGAATTGACATGAATCAAAGCATAGAAAACGAATGGCTCTGCCTCAAGCTTGTAGAGCACTTTGGACTTCCAGTAGCAAAAGCGAATATTGTGCAATTTGATAAAGTCTTCTGTTTAAGTGTAGAAAGGTTTGATCGCAAATGGTCGAAAGATCAAAATCATCTTTATAGAATTCCACAAGAAGATCTCTGCCAGGCTTTCGGAATCTCCTCGGGGTTAAAATATGAACCCGACGGAGGCCCTGGAATCAAACAAATCATGGAATTTCTCAATGCCTCTGATAATCGTGACCAAGATAGAAAACAATTCATTCAGACTCAACTTGTTTTTTTTCTTCTAGGCGCCACGGATGGGCATGCAAAAAACTTTAGCATCACGCTGAAACACACCGGTTATGAACTCACCCCAATCTATGATGTTCTCTCTATTTTTCCAGCACTCGATGCTAGGCAGTTAGAAATTAAAAAAGTAAGGTTTGCGATGGCTATTGGAAACAGCCGACACTATCAAATACGACAAATTTTTCTTAGACACTGGGAACAAACAGCTCATGCCTGTGGCTTCCCAATAAAAGTGCTCCACTCGATCATCGAAGATCTGATTGAAAAAGAAAAATCACTAGATCTGCTTGCAACCCAACTCTGTAAAAAAATACCAGAAAAATTAGTGAACTCGTTGATATTGGGAATTCGTAGGGGCCTAAAAACTCTCCAGTAGTGTATTTTATGATCCCTATTACAGCTTGTTTGAGGACAACGTGGAGTTTAAAAAACCGCACTACGGCAATTGAGATAGAAAATGGGCTGCACTTACTGAGCGAACAGAGGTGGTTTTTATTTTTGCCAAAGTCTTATCTCCTCCACCCTGCATAAAAACTTGAAAGGCGTATGGAATATCTATTCGTTCAAGAAGATACTTTAAAGATGGCGAAAGGGGTTGTTCCTGCAGTTTCACTTCGATGGCAATCCAAGGATTTCGGTTTCGGAGTAAAATAAAATCAACCTCTGTTCCATCCCTATGCCTAAAATACCGGAGCTCTAATTTCTCGCCTAGGGTGTCTCTTCCCCAGTCGACCAGTCTCAATAAATGCACTGCAATCAGATTTTCAAACCGAGCCCCTTCTTGGGTGGGTTTTGACCAGTCCCATAAATAGAGTTTTTGTTCTTTTTTTATTGCCTTAATTTTATGCGCCCCATAAGGAGAAATTCGGAAGCAAGCAAAAATTCTTTCGAAAATATTCATCCATTTTTTTATTGAGCCAAAAGAAACCTCTAAATCTTCTCTCAGCGAATTTAACGAAACAGTAGAACCCGCAATATCGTCGAGGCGATCTAATAAAAGCTCTAAGCTTTCAATTCTTTGAACATCTTCTAGTGATTTGATGTCTTCTTCTACCAGTCGTTCGGAGTAACCCAGTCGCCACCGATTCGCCTCTAACTCTTGCCCTGACAAAAATGGGACAGGAAAGCCACTCAATTTATAAAGCTGCTCTAAAGCCTCATGGGTTTCTTTTTTTACTGAATGTGGAAATTTGAGCCAATCGTCTAGTCCATGAAACGAAAGATTGCAGACCTCAGAAAGCGTAAAAGGGTGGAGGTGGTGAGAAAAATACCTCCCCTGAAGTGAGTCTCCACCACGTTTATAAAGGTTTAGCTTTGCACTGCCTGTCACTAAAATAGAATGTTTTTCGTGGTGTTCATCAAATACACCTTTTAGGTAATTTCTCCATTTTCGGTATTTATGGACTTCATCGAAAATCCACAGATCAGAGTCTAGGCTAAATTTTTGATTCAGTATTGTTTTTCTATCTCGAGAGATATCCCAGTTCAAATATTCGCCAGGGATCGAGTTCAGCAATTCTTTGGCTAAAGTCGTTTTGCCACACTGCCTGGGACCGGAAAGAAAAACCATTTTTCTTTTTCCTAGATCACTCAGAATCAGTTCTTCTATCCTTCTTTTCATGCCTCACTCTGCCTTTGGTGCACTCTGGACATTTTTTCATAGGAATAAAAAAATGTCCAGACAAATTTTGATAGGTATGAAAATCCGTCTCGGATCGAAGTTTACCCGTTTCGTCTGACGAAGAAAACACTGAACCTCAGACTAGCCGAGACTTCAAAGGGATAAAAAAACAGTGGCAAAACTGCAAATTATAAACTTGGATTTGAATTTTGAAGAGCTTTATTCTGATCAATGGTCCAAATATCATTTACAGCACCCGCACCAGTGCTTACAAAACCTGCGGCTACCGCGGTAAAAATGGCAGTTTTAACTACACTTGCCTGAGGCGCCGCTAAAGCAGCCTGTCCTGGAACCGCCACTCCATTTGCAGTTTGACTTGCAGGAAAATGTGTTAAAAAAGGTGCACTTGCACCAGCAGCACATCCTGCTGCAGGACATCCAGAGGCCGGTGGAGGATTGGTATTGGCTGGACACAGACCAACAGCAGGAACCACCGCGTAATTGATCGAGTTACATTGCTGCTTTGTATCTGATCCGCAAAAACCTGCTGTTGCAGCTGCATCACTAAATCCGACAGTATAAAATCTTTTTGAAGAATCTGAACCATACCCAATTCCTGCAATGCAAGACGAAAAGGTTGAATTTTCTACAGAAAAAGCAGATTCCGCAGTAAAAACATTAGATAACCCAAGACGCGCTTCAGTCTGCCGTGCTTTCGCTTGGTAAGTCTTAAAATTTGGGATGGCGATCGCAGCCAAGATCCCGATGATCGCTACAACGACCATGAGTTCTACGAGCGTGAAACCGGTGATGGTTCGAATGATTTTGATTGTGCGTGCCATGTTATTTTCCCCTTATGTAAATAAACTGTTAATACCTTTAAGTCTAAATCAACTTTCGGCAAGTACAAGCGAGAAATTAATAAATAGTATTATTTTCCGAACCCTTTATGACTCCCTGTGTAATGCGCTTGCCGTCAAATTCTTGCCCTAGACCACTGCCTCCCAAGGATAGATCTTAATTCCATCTATATCTTCCTGTGTTTGCACAGGAGAAAGAGCAAAGAGATCAACTTTGTTTTGTTTCTCATTTTTACGCTTAAAGGCTTTTAATATCTCGAAGTCTCTTAGGTCATAGGACTCTGTAGATAAAATTTTAATCGCCAGAAGCTTGTGCGGTGTCGGCTCAACAACTAAATCAATGATCCCTCCACGAGAACTTCTATAATAATAAAGTCGTGGTTTAAAAAGAGATTTGTAAGACCTTTGAGACAGTTGTTCTAATAAAAACCAAGTGCACAATTGTTTTGAAAAATTTGCCCCTAAAAAAGAAGCTAGGCCAACATCACAAATAAAATAACGAGGCTTTCCACACCCCGAAGCATGAGGTAAGAGTTTATGAAGCACAAAGAGATTTTCTAAAAGTTTGATATTTTTTAAAACCTCTGTCGGGTGTGCACCTAGATTTTTTGCCACAGCTATACTTTCAGTATCCCTAATCAATGCAATTTGCTCCAATACCTCATAAGCAAGATCAGGATTTGGGTTGAGTTGGGAAAAAAGGAGGAGATCCCTATTTAAAACAATATCCAGCCAATCTTTGATAAGATTTTCACGTTCTGGATCGTTTCGAACTGAAAATATACCAGGGAATCCCCCTCTGCCAAGGTACCGCATTAAAACTTCTCGAGAAACCCTTGAGTTTTTATTTAATAAAAGTTCGTGTTTTGATGGGTTTAGAGATAGGGACTGAGTTTCCGAGATGTTCATTGGATACAGGCGAGTTCGACTCAGTCGACCGGTCAAAGACTCTCTAATTTTTGCTTCTCTTGAAAACTCAGAAGAACCTAACAAAATAAACCGCCCTGGACGCGGGCGAATATCTACTTCATATTTAATCGCATCGAAAATATCAGGAACCTTTTGGGCTTCGTCTACAACGAAGGGAAAGGCGCTTTTATTTTTATTTAAAAATGATTCTGGATTTTTTTTTGCAAACGAACGAGTTTTTAATTGGTCGAAGGTTTCATATTTGATTTTTTTAAAGTGCTGAGGAAGCAGTTCGCGGGCAAGAAAACTTTTGCCTGTTTGTCTTGCTCCCTGGATACTTAAAACGCGAGCATATTTTAGTTTCTTAATAAGGAGCGGCAGAATGTGCCTCATCCGGGCATGAATCATGTATTTATTATAACCCGTTGGATTATGACATGCAAACGCAATAATCCAACGGGTTGATCATCTCAGACTAACTCTTTCTCGCCTCCTCAATATCTCTTCGAATTTGCGCCTTTAGCTCCTCCGCCCCAGAAAATTTCTTTTCGTCTCGTAGACGCTTCATAAATTTCACTGTGATTTCAGCGCCATAAAGATCCAGCGAAACATCCAGCAAATGCGTTTCGATCACCAGTCCTCCGTCTGTTTCGAAGGTGGGCCTCACTCCAATGTTGGTGACACTGGGATACAGCTGCCCTCCCACTTTTGTTCGCGTTGCGTAAACTCCACTGGGCAATAGCAAAAGCCCCTGTGTGCCTGGTTTTAAATTAGCTGTAGGAAATCCTATTTGACTCCCTCGCGCCTCCCCTCGAACCACATCTCCACAGTACGAAAACTCTCTTCCCAAAAGTGGGTTGGCCAACTCAATCTCCCCAGCCCGGAGGTGATTTCTAATTTGAGTACTCGAGACAACTTCCGCTCCCACACGAAAGGGAGGGATAACGGTCAGTTCCACATGCGCTTCATCACAGAACTTTTTCAGAGCTACCAAATGCCCTTGGCGATTTTTCCCAAACGAAAAATCATACCCCACTACAATGGCTTGAGCGCTCAGTTGATGGAGCAAAAATAAGTTAAAAAAATCATCTGCAGAATGATTCGAAAACTCCCGGCTAAAAGGTTCTTCGATCAAAACGTCTACCCCCAATGCGCCTATGAGTTTAGAGCGTTCATCATAAGAGGTGAGGAGAGACAAGCCACTCTCTGGCCTCAAAACGAAGAACGGATGAGGACGAAATGTATAGACAACCGAAGTCCCATTTTTAGATTTTTCGATGAGTTTTTTTAAAATTTTGCAGTGCCCAAGGTGGACTCCATCAAAATTTCCAATCGCAACAACTGGATTTTTAAGCCGTCGCTTTAAAAAATGAATTCCAGGAACAATTTGCATAATTAAGACAAAAACAACATCTCGCGATATTTGGGCAACGGCCAATACTCATCTGCTACAATGGCTTCGAGCTCATCGCAGAGAGCGCGAACTTCGAGCATAGCCTGGGAGACTTCGCGCGAATAGGTTTTTGCTTTTTCCTCTTCAGTAGACCCACTTTCTGCTTTGTGGGTAGCTGTCTCTAGCTGCGACCTTTTGGCTTGAAGTGAGTTAAGCAAACTTCCTATTTTACCCAGAGCCTCTAGTTGGGGCGCAGCCACCCCTGCTGCAAGGCTTGAAGCAACCGCCTGAGCTAAAAGCCCATGGTAGGCAAAACTTGAGGGCATCACCACCGTGTCCACTAGGTTTTTTAGAGTGTCGACCTCAATCATAAGATTCTTGACATAGCGTTCGACCCTCACATGAAAGCGCGAAGTAAGCTCAGCCTCTGTATAAACTCCTAACCGAGTGAGCACTTCTTTTGACGAAGGACTTACGAGCTCGGCTAACGCTTCTGGGGTTTTCTTTAGATTGGGCAATCCACGCTTTTCTGCCTCTTTGACCCAATCCTCCGAATAATTATTTCCCTCAAATCGTATTGCCTTTGTTTCAGAAATCACTTCTTTTAGGGTTTCTAAAACAGCTTTATCGAGCAGCTCAGTGGGTTTGCTCGCTCCCTTGGTTGCACCTAGTTTTTTCTTTAAAATTTCCGTCACATACCCAATTCCATCAGCCACCACAGCATTGACCAAAGTTACAGGAAAAGAGGTTGAAAAAGAAGACCCCACCGCTCTAAACTCAAATTTATTTCCAGTAAAAGCAAAAGGCGAAGTCCGATTCCGATCCGTGTTGTCTCTCATGACTTCGGGGAGTTTGCTCACTCCTAAACTTAAAACTGCAGCTTCTGGATTTTTATCAAAGCCCACTCCTGTTTCTAAGTCGTTTAATATTTTATGGAGTAAATCCCCTAAAAACACAGAAATAATGGCAGGTGGAGCTTCGTTTGCACCCAGTCTGTGGTCATTTCCGGAAGACGCAATGCCAGCTCTTAACAGACCCGAATGCTTCATCACCCCTTTCAAAACTCCCGCTAAAACAAGTAAGAATCTTAGGTTTTGGTGAGGTGTTTTCCCGGGATCAAGCAAATTATCTCCATCTAAACCTGCACCACTTGCCGTGATCATCATGGACCAATTGCAGTGTTTGCCACTTCCATTGACACCCGCAAAAGGTTTCTCGTGGAGGAGCACAGCCAAATGATGCCTGAGCGCCACCTTTCTTAGAATTTCCATCGTGAGCTGATTGTGGTCTGTAGAAATATTGACTTCTTCGAAAATAGGAGCTGTTTCGAACTGACTTGGAGCGACTTCATTATGGCGAGTTTTGACGGGCACCCCCAACTTGTAGAGCTCATACTCCATCTCACTCATAAAAGCCTGTACCCGCGCAGGGATGCTCCCAAAATAATGGTCTTCGAGTTGCTGACCTTTGGGAGGCTGTCCACCCACAAGCGTCCGACCTGTCATGACTAAATCCGGTCGCAAATTATAAAAACTGCGATCAATCAAAAAATATTCTTGTTCGGCGCCAAGTGTGGGCACAATGCGTTTGACATTTTTTTCGCCAATCGTATGTAAAAGCTCCAATGTTTTTTGGGACAGTGTCTCGACACTTCGAATCAGTGCCGTTTTCTCGTCCAGAGCATCTCCGTGGTAACTGATAAATACCGATGGAATACAAAGTGTTTTAGAACTGGCCGTGTCCATAATAAAAACAGGACTCGAAGGATCCCAAGCGGTATAGCCTCTAGCCTCAAAGGTGGTTCTCATCCCGCCCGAAGGAAAACTCGAAGCATCTGGCTCACTTTGAATGAGCTGGGACCCAGAAAATTTTTCGATGGGTTTCTTATCTTTATCAAACGTTAAAAAAGCGTCGTGCTTTTCTGCTGTAGAACCTGTCTGAGGCTGAAACCAATGACAGAAATGGGTCACTCCCTTTTCGCCTGCCCATTCTTTCATGGCCTTTGCAACAGTGTCTGAAATATCAGAATCTAATTTTTTGCCTGTCTCAATGGTTTGATGCAGTTTGAGATAAACCTCCTTAGGAAGTTTTTCTTTCATTCGATCTAAGCTAAAAGTATGCATCCCAAAAAATTCAGAGACTTTTAGCCTTTTTCCATTTTCGTCGCGGGGAGGATCAAATTTTCGGGGGGTTCTTTGAGCAATTTCTGTTACGACTTTAAAACGAGCAGATACACCAGCGCCAATGGCCATATTTTTCTCCTTTAAACGGGGTGAACGCAATGTCAAACCCCAAAAAGTTTATACCTCAAAAAAACTATCATGCCTATTAAAATAAATAGTTTGAATTCTGTAAAGAAGATTTTTACTTATTTTTTAGTTTGGACAATTCTGCTTCGATTTCACGCCCTTGCTTTACCCAAAAGGAAAGCTTCTCTCTTGCCTCTCGCTCCGAAACAGCTCCTGCAGAGGAGGCAAACCTCACCATCTCAGCATACTCTAAAAGCTCGGCAATCTGTAGCCAGAGATTTTCTGAAACTCCTTTTTCTTCAATTAATATTTTTTTTAATTCAATTTGGGGAAGGGCCCGTGTACCAGGAGAGTAAACTCGGTCTAAAACATCGTAGAGTGCTCCTGATAAAAGTTCGTAGTTCTGTGTCACTTCTTTCGAAGTGGCTTCTTTTCTATTCGCTTTTTGTTCTAGTTTATCCCACCTCTTTGACTTAAAAAGTTTTCGTTTTTCTAGATTTTCTTTATTAAAACTCCCTGCCACTCCTTTGGCGACATCAAACCCCACAAAAATCATGAGGACGAGCAAAGCAATGGCTGTCAGTTTAGCAAAGAGTTCCCACTCAAGTCTTGATTTTTGAGATTCTGCATACGGAAAATCAAGGGGTTTAAGCAGCGGCATTTCGTCTAAAATAGGCGAGTTCTGCCTGGGTTTAATCACACTCAGAACAGTTCCTTGCAGAGGAGCCAAAACCTGGATCTCAATGGGACTTGAAACTCGAGTCACATACGTTTTCTTCGAAGGATCAAAAAAACTGACACGAACTCCTGGGAGTGTGAGTTTTCCAGACACTCTAGGGATTAAAACAATCTCAAAAATTTTTTCTCCAACTCCTGCTGTCGAAGATTTTGATTTCCCTTTGGTGTCAAAGACTTCGACTCCATCGGGATAATGCGCTTTAGGTTCTTCGATCGAAGCGACATTTCCGTGGCCTTCGATTTTGATCGTTAGGGTAATTGCTTCGTTTGCATGGAGCTCGTACCTGTCTACGGCTGCAGCTAGACTAAAATCTCCAACACCTCCCGTAAACGAATCAGGCTTACCTTCTTCCGGAAGATTGAGAACCTCAATGGAGATGGGATCACTTTGGCTTGTCGCTACCAGTGGCGTCATTCGATTAAAAAAACCGGCAAAGGGATCCTCTTCGTCTTGTCCAAAAGAAGAATGGCCCCCCTCTCTCATGTACTGAAACCTGATGGCCAGGGGATCCACTTGCAGTGAGCCTTCTTTGATGGGATAGGCTGCATACCGAGCTAAAGGCGAACGCAGATAAGTCACTCCATCTACAACCACTTGCTGCGAATCTAATCGGGTACCTTGCAAAGGAGTCTCTAATTCTTCTTTCAAAAATCCACTTAAAACTGGATACTTTGTGGCCTCAGCATTAAAAACTTTAACTCTCCTATAAAGATAGTAGCTGACCACTAATTGCTCGCCTTTATAGAGCTTTTGTTTATTGACTTCAGCACGCGTAAAAAAAGCGCGCACTGAATTTGATTTTCCAGAACCTCTCAGGCCCACTCCAGAGCCTCCATATCCCCGAGGGGGAGGTGCTCCGGCACCTTGAGCCTCAACCTTGATTTTCATGCCTTCGGCCCGATAAACTTGCGAACCTGCTTTGATCCGAAGGCCTTTTATCTCTAGATTGCCTATTTTTTTAGGCTTCAAAATGAGAGTTACTTCTTTGATGACTTTCAGAGTAGCTCGGCCATTTTCCCAAAGGGACTGGTAGGATTGGCTTGGAATTTCATTGAGCAGATCAAAATCAGGAGCTTCGTACTGGGGGTCGCCTGTTTCAAGATTCTCATTCATTTCTAAAGAAAACTTTAAGGACAAAGTCTCCTCCAAGCCCATCTGAGCTCGATTGGGCTCTACAGAAAAATGCACCTCTGCTCGAACAGATACACTTAGAAAAAATAGGACAATCAGCTTTACCAATCTTTTTCCTCCTGAGTTGATTTTACTTTCTGTTGACGCATTTTCTTTTGCAGTTCTTTTTCTTTCTCAGAAAGTTCTGCCATCACACGTGCGGCGTCTTCTTTATTCATTTTTTGATGCTTAAATTCTTGTGGCTTTTGGGCTTGTGTGTCTTTATTGTCTTTTGGTTTATTTTCCGGTTTATTTTCCGGTTTATTTTCTGGTTTTTTGTTTTGATCTTCTTTGGAGTCTTGTTTTTTCTTGTCTTCATTTTGCTGACTTTGTTGTTTTTGCTTTTTGCTTGCATTGAGGAGTTCGATATTTTTCCGGATGTCTTTTTCCAATTTTTCATCGTGCGTGCTTTGAGCAGTGTCAATTCCCTGCAAATAAGCTTGAAGTGCGCCCTTGATGTCTCCTTTTTTTTGAAGGACTTCTCCTAAATTAAAATAAGACTTTCCTTCTAGAGCTTTGTCGCCTTTTTCTTTGGCCGCCTGAGCAGCTTCGTAAAATCCCTGAGACGCTTTTTCGTCATTTCCAGCTAAAGCCTCCATGACACTCTGATTAAACTTTAGTTCTGGAGAGTCGGGCTCTCTCGCTTGAGCGGAACTAAAGTTTTTCTTTGCTTCGTCAAAATCGCCTTTCTTAAAAGCTTTGACACCTTTTTCGTTTTCTAAATAAGTAGGGAGATCTGCGTGCAGGCATGGACTCCAAATAAAAAATAATCCAAAAAACAAACCAGCAAGTGCACGCACGGGCATACTCCACTGTATCAAAAGCAATAGGATTCCTAAAGCCAAAGGAATTTGATACCGTTCTTCGTAAACCACGTATTTTCGTTCTGTCAGGTCCCCTCGAGTGAGCTTTTTGAGTGACCCTAAAAACTCTTCTAGTTCCGACTCTTGTGGAGTCAAATTCCAATATCGCCCTCCTCCCGATTGAGAAATCGACTGCAACGCTTGCGGGGTAAACTGGCTGACCACTGGATTGCCTTGTCTGTCTTTTTTATAACCCCTCAAAAAACCGGAGTCATCTCGGATAGGAATCGGCCCACCTTTTTCTGTGCCCACACCAAAAACAAAAAGTGAAATTCCTTCTTGGACCAAATTCTTTGCAAAAGAGACAGCTCCCTCTTCGTGGTTTTCGCCATCTGAAATCAAAACAATCACTTTCGAAAAAGCACCTTCTTCGGCCCCCCTCCGAAGTGCTTTTTGAGCAACTGCTAAAGCACTCCCAATTCGTGTTCCCTGATTTGTGACCGAATCTGGCCCCAAAGTATCGGTCAACTCCAAAACATAATTGAGATCCGTCGTTAAGGGACAAAAAAGATGAGAACTTCCTGCAAAAGCTACAACTCCCACGCGATCGCCACTGAGTTGACCCAGCATTGATTTTATAAAATGCCTGGCAAGCTTGAGTCGACTAAAAGTCAGATCTTCGACAAGCATGCTATTTGAAACATCCAAGACGAGCACAATATCAAGACCAGTAATGTGTACGTTTTCCTCATGCTTCCCCCACTGGGGCCTGGCCAAAGCCAAAAGAAAACAAACTGCGGCTACACACAAAATCCACCCTTTTCGTAGCCGTGCATTAAAATCTAACTCCGGCGAAATTTTTTTCCATAAAATTTCGTTCGCAAATAGCTTAAATTTTTCTTTCCTTTTTTTTCGATCCCAATAAAAGAAAAGGAGAACCAAAGGGATAGCAGCAATCAGCCAGAGCCACTGGGGGGAGTAGAAATTCATAAGAGCAACCTCCACACAATGAGTTCTAGAACTTGCTCAAGCATTAAAACTAAAATCCCCAATTTTAAAGGAAACTGAAAAAGATCATCATACTTTACTTTTTCGATCCCTTTGATTTCACTTTTTTCCAAATGATCAATTTCAGAAAAAACAGAGTCTAAAGTGGAGGCATCTGTCACTCGAAAAAACTTGGCCCCTGTTGTCTTTGAAATGAGTTGGAGCAACTCTACATTGAGCTGATTTTCCATAGGAACCTTTTCTATCACTTCTCTGCCAAAAACCTTTCTTTTGATAGGCAAAAACACTCGGCCTTCTTTTCCGATGGCAATAGTATAGACCCTGATGCCAAACCCAGCCGCCAATTCTCCAGCGGTCGCAGGATCCACTTGACCCACATTGTTTTCTCCATCGGTCAGTAAAATCACAACACGGCTTTTAGCTCTCGAGGTTTTTAATCGATGGACTGCAAGGGAGAGCCCATCTCCAATCGCGGTGCCTTGTTTGAGGTGCCCAATCTCGACGTCATGAATAGATTTCAAAACTAAGTTATAATCTAAAGTGGGAGGGACCAGTGTCAAAGGCTCTCCACTAAAAATCACAAATCCAATCCGATCATTGGCTCGACCTTTTACAAATTGCTCCATGGTCTCTTTGGCCACATCCAGTCTTGATTTTTCGGAAAGGTCTTCGATATTCATGCTGTCCGAAACATCTAAAACCATCATGATATCAATCCCACTCACTGTTCTGTTCATTTGTCGAAAACTAGATTGAGGACGAGCCAAGGCGAAAATAAAAAATGAAAAACAGAGGTATTTTAGAAGGTGGAGACCCAAAGTAGGATTTTTGCGTGAAATGTTTTTAGGTATTTGAACAGAATAAAAAACAGGTGTGGGCTTATTTCTTTTCATCCAATAACGATGCAAAAAAGGCAAAAGGAGGAGGAAAAATAAAAAGTACCAAGCCTTAAATATCATGACACACCTCTGGCGCTTAAGAGAGGAGGAGGTGTTTTGATCTGTCTTGTGCTTAGGATAAACGCTCTCGAATTTTCTAAAACCCCTTGAGCTTCGTGAACTCCTGGCTTGTAATCCGTAAACTTAACTCGGTCTAAATCCTCAAATAAATTTTGAATGGCTCCCCGGTTTTCTGAAATCACATTCTTTTTTTCTCGAAAGTATTCTACAATTTCTTGCGTCGTACTTTCCGAAGCATCAAAATGATAACGATTTCCAATATACTGTTTTAAAATTTCGGAAATCCTAAAATAATAAATTTTGAACTTTTCTTTGGCGATCAAATTCTGGTTTTCTAAATCCAGCAATGCCCGAAGTGCCATTTCGTCTGCTGGTTTTTCTAAGAGCTCATGGTGTGCTACGAGCGTTTTAGGGAGCCGCATTTTTTTGATCCAATAAAAAACACCCCATAACATCAGCCCAAAAAGAACAAGTCCTAAAGAAATCAGCAAAACAACAAAAAGGAGTGGAAAAGCCATAGAAAGGGGAGGTCTCATTTCTGCCAACTCTTTGGCTTTCGGGTCTTTGGGATCCACCACAGAAAAAACTTCGACTGCAAAAGGAAGGCTGTGAGCGAGGGGTGCTCCTTCGGCATCTTTGATAACGAGTGACGGAATCGAGAGTTTGCCCGATTGAATCGGAACGACAGTGAGAAACAATGCCCCTGGGGTATTATTTTTCACTTCAATGCTAAAGCCTTTCTCCTCGAGTGATTCCCCGCTATCTGCTAACTCAAAAGAATGGCCTGCTTGATTGACTTTAAAATCTAGGCGATCCCCTACTAATATTTTTCCCTGCGAAGTCTGAAGCATTTCTAATTCAGTCGTTGGCACAGGCAATTCTAGGGCTTGTGCACTTGCGCAAAACACCAGCAAAATCAGAAAAACTTTAGTGCCGGCGCGTACGAAAAAACTTGACCACTGCATTGCCATAGTCTTCCTCAGTCAGGATCTTAAGAGTGTCTACTCTTTTAGTTTTAAAAGCATTCCTATTTTCTTTTTCAAAATTTTCTTGGTATTCTTTAAACCATTTTTTAAAAGCATAGGAGTGAGTATCCACCACTGCTTCATTTCCGGTCTCAGGATCCTTCAAAAAGATCCGCCCCACTCCGTCAGGAATTTTTTTCTCCCTTTTGTCTTCGATGCAAATGGCAATGACGTCATGTCTAGAAGAAAGCTTTTTCAAAGCCCAGTCGTATCCTGAGGTCATAAAATCACTGATGATGAAAACAACTCCAGAATGCTTCATCATCCTAAATGCTGCCTCTAAGGCGTGAGCGAGATTGGTTCCCTTTTTTTGTGGCTCATAGGTAAGCAGGTCCCGAATGATCCTAAGCACATGTTGTTTTCCTTTTTTGGGTGGAATGATTTTTTCCACTCCATCGCTAAATAAAACAACTCCCACCTTGTCTCCTGAGTGAGTGGCAGCGTAAGTGAGCATCCCCCCTATTTCTGCGGCGATTTCAGATTTTAACTTTTCGCTTGTGCCAAAGTTTTTGGAAGCTGAGACATCTACCAATAATAAAATGGTGAGTTCACGTTCTTCTTCGAATTTTTTTATGAGGGGTTCTTTCGAACGTGCAGTCACTCTCCAATCGATGTGCCTCACATCATCTCCTGGCACGTAGACTCGATGCTCAGAAAACTGCACTCCATGCCCTTTGAAGCTGCTTTTAAATCGCCCAGACATAAAATCCTCAACCCGTCTTCGGGTTGTGATTTCAATAAGCTTTACTTTTTTAAGCAGTTCCTCAGGTAACATCTTAGATAATATTCAGGGGACTTCGACATGTTCGAGTATTTTTTTGATGATCTGTTCAGAATCCACTCCCTCTGCTTCGGCTTCAAAAGACAAAATCATTCGGTGTCGCAAAACATCATAGGCAATAGACTTGACATCTTCGGGGGTGACAAATCCCCTGTGCCTCACAAAAGCACATGCGCGACTTGCTTTCGCTAGTGCCAAAGTCGCTCTGGGAGAAGCCCCCACCTGAATCATGGGCTTCAGATCAGGCAAACCCATTCGATCTGGAAATCGCGTAGAAAATACAATGGATAAAATATAGTCCTTGAGCTTTTCATCCATATAAATTTTAGTACAAATCTCTCTGGCTTCTAACAAGGTGGCCGGGTGACAAACTTTTTTTGCGTGCGGAGGTGCATTGACACTCATTCTGTTTAAAATATTTTTTTCTTCTGCAAGGCTAGGATAAGGCACTTTTACCTTAAATAAAAATCGATCCAGTTGAGCCTCGGGTAAAGGGTAAGTTCCCTCTTGCTCAATGGGGTTTTGCGTAGCCAAAACAATAAAAAGATCGGGGAGGGCGTAGGTGGTCTCTCCAAGAGTCACTTGCCTTTCTCCCATGGCTTCTAAAAGAGCACTTTGAACTTTTGCAGGAGCCCGATTGATCTCATCTGCCAAGACAAGATTTGTAAAAACAGGACCCTTTTTTGCTGTAAATTCTGATGTTTTTTGATTAAAAATCATCGTGCCGATGAGATCTGCTGGCAACAGGTCTGGGGTAAATTGGACTCTCTGAAAATCAGCATGAATGGCCTCTGCAAAGGTTTTAATCATGAGCGTTTTGGCCAAACCCGGTAGCCCCTCTAGTAAAACATGCCCGTCGCAAAGTAAGGCTAAAAAAAGGCGCTCCATGAGCATTTTTTGTCCCACGACGACTTTCGAGATTTCTGAAAATATTTCGTCTGCGAAACTACTTTTTTGTTTGATTTCTTCTGTCAAAGTTTGGACGTCTAACATGATTTATACTCCATAGGCTAAACCAAAAGTAATCGTGTTATTTTTAATGAGGTCATTTTGCTGCCCCGGAAAGGTAAGCTGCAGGATGGCAAAATCTGCCGTCAAAGAAAGGGAGTGGCCATTTTTAAAACCAAAAGAATAACTTGTCCCTGCGGCAATTTCACGGTTGGAGAGACTTAAAATTTTAAACCCTCCCCCCACTGGGGAAAACTTTGCATAAAAAGAAAGCGCATCACCATTGTTGAACACTCTCACCAAATAAGGATAAAGTTGGGGACCCATCATGTTTTTAAATCCGAGATCTGGTTTGGAAACAAACATCGTAAGGTAATAAGCTCCCAACATGACACTAAATTTCCAGGGAGATTTTTTGGAAGAAAGCAAATAACCCACTCTTGCATTGGCTCCAAGGTACCTTGCTGTGATGTCCCCACTTTTCGAAAAAGGAAGGACTGTAAAATAACCATTGAGGCCCCAACTCCAACTGTAGGAAAAATTGGAATTAGCAGAAAGTTTTAGGGTCAGTGCTTTTTCCGTATAACTCGAAAAATTTCGATCTGCATAGGAGAGAAAACTTAGCCCAACTCCAAAATGAAAAACTTGTTGATAGTGCACTCTCTGAGGCTCCGAAAAAACCTCTTTTGCGGTGACAATGCTAATTTTTTCTTTTTGTTCTTTCCCTTCAGCCTGTACAGCAAATTGAAGTTCTGTTGTTGCACCTTTGATCCGAAGTTTCAGCTTAAAACCCCCGCCCTCAGCTAGTTTAATGTTTTTGCCGTTAACGCTCAGCGTTGATCCGGGTGTAGGGTACAGGCCTTTCAAAATAACGAAGTCTTTTTTTTCTCCCCCCTCTTGAGTAGAAGTCACCTCAAAGTCTCTTGAGCTAAACTTTAGATTTTGAATTTGCTCAGCTGGAGCCTGGGGACGAATAACGTGTGCAGATTGCACTTGGACATCCTCTTTAGCGAATGCAAAAGTAGTAAAAAGAAAAAACAATAGGGCAGCTTTGACTGTGTGCTTCATAAACATATACCTTACTCCAAATGGCTTACAAGCCCCTAGTATAATTCAAGTCATGAATTTGACTAGTGAAAATTTTGCATGAACGCGAAGGCCTTGTTGCCATGGCAAAACTTCAATCCTTCCTACTCGTCTTGGTACATTCTCAAGGCAAGCTACAATAAATCTTTTTGTTTTTATGTCTTCAGATAATAAAGTGGCTTGGGATCATTTCTAAAAACAGATTTGGCCTGAAGTTTTGAGTCCTTATTGGACACGGTGGCTAAGATTACAGAATAAGTCTTGGGTTTTTTCGCTTGTATTATACGATTATACATCGTATAATACATCTTATGAAAGTGACGGCACTTATTCCTGATTCTTTAGTCGAAGAAGTAAAAGAACTCTCCCATGGAGGGAATACAACAACCGCATTGATAATCGCCTTAACAGAGTGGATTTCAATTAAAAAACTTCAAGCCTTGAATCATACAATAAAAAAATGCCCTTTGAAGTTTAATGAAAATTTCAACGCAATTCGAATTAGAAACTTAAATAGAAGAAAATGATACTTCCAGACACTTCCATTTGGATAGAGTTTTTTAAGAATAATAAAGATTTTTTTTATCTTTTAGAAAGACTTATTGAAGAACGAAAAGTTTTTGTTCTTGAATGCATTTTTGGAGAGTTGTTACAGGGCTGCCGATCAGACAAAGAAAGAAGCATCGTCAAGGGATACTGGGGTAACCTTCCAAAAGTCAACGAAGAAGGAATCTGGATCTCAGCTGGAACAATGTCTTCGGAAAGCAAACTTCACTCAAAAGGGGTTGGACTCATTGATTTAGCTATTTTAGCTGCAGCAAGAAAACACAAACTGAAGGTCTGGACTCTGGATAAAAAATTAGCCAAAGTATTGAATCTTTCGGAGAGGTTTGAATCCTGAAGTAATTTTTTGAGCAAATAAAATATCTGCTGTTTTTGTTGGGTTATCGGCGAAGCCTATA
>CAZBEI010000106.1:0-7984 GCA_964490895.1 uncultured Bdellovibrio sp.
ATTCACCTTTTGGCAAAAAGGTTCCCCACTCATTGGAAATACCACCTCAAGTATCTAAAATAACAGATCTAATATGTCGGATTAATTACTGTCTGAACCACAGGCAAAAGTCAGCAGATGTCAGCTTTGAGGCTGAATGTAGCGACGGAATTCTTCTACAAAGGCTAACTCTGTCTTTCCTGGAATGGGTTTAATGAGATCTACAAATAAAACTCCGTTTAAGTGATCCAGTTCGTGTTGAAAAACAGTGGCCAGGAAGTCTTCTGCGGTTTTGTCTTGGATCTCTCCGCCTTCATTCCAGTAAGTGATTTTGATTTTTCTTGGACGTACGACAAGCCCTCTTAGTTCTGGAATGGAGAGGCAGCCCTCCCAGTAAGATTGTTCGGTGGGGTCAAGAATTGTGATTTTTGGATTGATATACACTCGGAGCGGCTCTTGGCCCATGTTGGGGTAGCGCGGGTTGCCCTCAGAAAAACATATAACCGCTACTTGGATGGACTCGTATATTTGAGGCGCAGCAAGGCCGAGGCCGCCAAACTCCTCCATTGTGTCTTTTAGGTCTTGAATGAGGCGATTAAACTCTGAAGATTGGAGTTCGTTTTGGGTCACTTCTCTCGCTTTTTGCCTTAAGATGGGATGTCCCAGTCGGGCGATTTTGCGGATCGACATGGCTATTGTTCGTCCTCAAATTCGTACTGGCTTTTAAGTTCTTCTCTTGTTTTTGTGTTCCAGGCAATTTGTGGCTCTTTTGTCTTTTTATTAAACCAAAAGGTAGGTTTTCTAGAAATACTTTCATCCTGAGAAGTCTCCCTCAATTCGTCTTTGTGAGTATTAAGGTAATTTTTTGTCCGCTGATCTTGGTGAGATTCGGGATCATCAGCAAAGCTTTTCAGGCAAAAGCAAATTAAAAACAATGAAAATAAAATAGACTTGGTTTTTGTATTCATACTCTTTCAGACGGTCAAAAAGCACCCATTAGGGTTGGACCTTCTATAGCATGAAGTTAAAAATTTTTCTTTTTTTATTAAGAGAGAGTAACTATTTCTGGATTTCCCCTGTTTTCAGATTACTGGATGCCAAATTGCATCCACCCTGGAGTGGCCGCCGTAGTTTTGTTAAAAATGTTTTTTGAGCTTACGAACTGGCAAAAAACCTGGTGAGCATTATTTTTGCTGATTCGGCATTAAATACCTCAAGCCAAAAACTGTTCACAAAAAATGAGAACACTCAACGCTGAGAGGGAAAAGTGGGTCGATATTCTGCGATTTACGAGATCGTTTTATTAATAAATTTCACAAAATTTTCTATGTCCTCCTCAGTTGTGTCAAACGAGGTCATCCACCGCACTTCAGAGGTTTTCTCATTCCAGACATAGAAAAAATATTTTTCTTTTAATTGCCGAATGAAGGGTTTAGGTACAATAGCAAAAACAGCATTTGCTTGTACTTCTTGTGTGATTTTTATTTTTGGAATTTCCTTAATTTTTTCAGCAAGTAATCTGGTCATTTTGTTTGCGTGTTTTGCGTTTTTAAGCCACAAATTGTTTGAGAGCAGGGCTTCGAATTGAGCTGAAATAAATCTCATTTTAGAGGCAAGTTGCATGCCTTGTTTCCTAATAAATTTGAAGTTACTGGCTAGGTCTTTATTGAAAAACACGATTGCATCCCCAAACATCATGCCATTTTTTGTCCCTCCAAAGGATAAAATATCTACCCCTGCATTTTTAGTAATTTCTTGAATGTCGACATTTAATCCAGCAACTGCGTTGGCAATTCGTGCCCCATCCATGTGGAGGAACATCTTGTTTTGATGGGCGTAAGCGGCAATGGTTTTGATTTCTTTTGCTGTATAAAGTGTTCCCATCTCGGTTGCTTGGGTGATGGAAATAATTTTGGGTTGAGAATGGTGTTGATCACCAATGCCATGCATGTGGTGGCGAATTTGTTCAACTGTAATTTTTCCATTTTTTGTAGGCAACGTGAGTAACTTACATCCCGTGAAATTTTCTAATGCGCCACACTCATCTACATTGATATGTGCAGTTTCTGCACAAATAACCGCATTAAACGATTCCATTGATGCTTTTGCTCCCAATGCATTTGCGGCGGTACCGGCAAAAACAAAAAAAAGCTCAATAGAATTCCCTAAAATTTCCTTAAATTTTGCTACAGCTCTCGCAGTGTATAAATCATCTCCATAGGCAATGGTGTGCCCGCTGTTTGCGTCTTCGATACTCTTGAGAATATTGGGATGGACTCCAGCATTATTGTCACTGGTAAAGCCTCGTGGGTTTCTTCTATGCTTGGCGAACATGGAGGGGTTATACACCTCTTCCTGGTTGTGTGCAGACATAATACTTGGATTCAAAGGGTTCCATACAGTTTATTTCAGTCCTTGACTAAGCAGGTTGCACCTCCTTAAACTGGGCGTTGTGATAAAAATATTTTTGTTCTTACTTTTCGGCCCATTTGGGTTTGCTCAGGATTTGCCTCTGGCCAAAATGATTTTAGCAGAAGGGCCTGTTCTGTTTGATCACCATAGGTTGCATAACGGTGATCTTATTTTTAAGGAAGGCATTCTAGAAACTAAAAAAGGGGCTCGCGTAAAATTAGTTTTAGAGCCTTCTCAAACCGAAGTTTTCCTCAGTGGAGAGACCCAGTATCAAGTCCAAAGCCATCAGTTGCTTCAGGGGCAAGCGCGTTGGAAGATAAAGAAAACACCTCAGTTTCAAGTGCGAACTAAAAATGCAGTGATGGGAGTGCGGGGCACAGATTTTATGGGGGTTTTTAATCCTGTGTTTGAGGAAACTGAGATTGTTGTTTTTGAGGGGGTGGTACAATTTCAATCGCAAATAGATTCATCGGATCTCAAAACTGTGAATCAAGGTTATTGGGGCGGGATTGGCGGACGTTTTGGGAAAAAAATTGGAGAGCTGATTCGTCTCCCGCAAGATGCTCTTGGGCAGTTTGAAAAAGCTTGGCATTAGTCTCACTTACTCCAAGTTTATGATTCCGTTTAAAAAATAAAATTTGCCATCAAATTGAATGAGCGGAACAGATTTTTTATTGAGCCTACTGATCAGTTTATGCAGGCGATTGTCTAGGTGATAAACATTACAGTGGTCTGGCCAAAGGACTTCGCACAAAAGCGACTTCGAGCATTTTTGATGGATCAAACAGTTGAGTAGCCGACCCTCTAAACTTCTAGGTTGTATGTTGATCAATTTTTTACTGCATGGGTCTTGAAGTTTCCCACTCTTTTGTTTCCAAGAGTAATTTATTTCTAATGGAGCTTGTTTTTTAATAAAATGCTTTTCGAACTTGAGTCTCCAGTACGGAACAACGATGTCAAACCATTTGGGGTCTATCACATTTCCAAAAATCCGTGCCTGGAGATAAGCCAAAGGAAATTTGACACGAGTGTCGATGGGGGAAATCACGTATTCCATATAGAGTTTAGCTTTGTGAGGGTCTTCGAGGTCCATCGCGCAATCGGCAGCTTGGATGAGTGCCAGCTGATAATCTGACAAAAGCCCATTGAATTCTAAAATTTTGATCGCTTTTTCTGCTTCACAGAGTGCTGCATGGGTATGTCCTATTTCGTGAAAAAGATAGGATTTTTGACGCCACACCAATCCCAATGCTTTTTTTGAGTGCTCCTGTGTTGCTTCGTTTTCTATCTCTTTTAGCTCTTGAAATGCATGTTCTTTAGTATCTATGAGATTGACGTTGAGGCGGCCAATAAAATAATTATATTTTGATAGCAAGGCTTTGTGGATGCGACCTGCCACACGATAATGGGTCTCTGCTTGAGAGAAACACTGGCTTCCTGGCTGATATAGTCCAGTTTGAAAATGGAGTAATCCCTGAACAAAAAGAGCTTCGCCAAGTAAAAAGGGGTGATCAGTATGAGTTGTGATAACAGAGTCTAAATCTATGTAACCGCCAGTTTTAAGCGCCAACCTCAGGCTGATTAGATTTTTGAGCAGTTGAATTTCATCTCGGAGTTGAGAGCTGATCAATAAGTTTTCTTGTCGAAAAGCACGTAAATCAATGCTTAAATCTTCGTATAAACCTTTTTCTACAAGAGTGACAAGTTTTTCGTAATGAGTAAAAAGCTTTTCCTGATCCGCAGAAACAGCCACTAATTCTCTGAGACTTTGAGTTGCAAGCATTACTATTTTATTCCCATTTGGACAGTAAATAGCCATGGCATTACAATTTCTTCTGGGAAATGGTCTTTTTGTTTTTTGCAATGCTCCGAAACTTCGAGCAAACGAAGTTCAATAAAACCGACTCGACGGTGAGGATCTAAATCAATAAGAATAGTCGCGTTTTCATTTTCTAAAGATTCGCTCCAATAGTGAGATCTTGCCTGTGCGACACTCCACTCACAACTTCCAATGTGGATTGTTCCGGTGATAAAATCTGGAGATAAAATCAGATTTAAATCAATTTCAGGATTAGAAAATGGGTCTGATGGCATTGAAATGGATTCTTTGGTATTTTTTTCAGAATAATTAAGAAGGCTCAACGAAAAGCTGTGGCGGTATTGAAGTAAAATAACATATTGATCTGGACTGCATGAGATACGAATTTCTGAGTTAAAATCAAGAGGTGTGCCTGCTTCTTTTATTCTTGATTTTTCTTTACTCTCCTTTTCTAAGAGAGCATTGCTGAGAAAATAAAAGCGTTTGCTTGATAAAAAGCCACCCTCTTTATCCTCTGGGTCATTGAGAAGAAAAAAATGACTTTGGTTACTGTCGTATGATTTCGTGACGAAAGCAGTTTTGTTATTTAAACCTATGCTATTGCAAAATGGTGCATAGGATATGAGTGGTGGGAAGATCCCTTGCTTTTCTAAAAATTCAAGCAACTTGCTCCCATTCTCTACAATCAAAGGGAACAAATCGCCGAGAGACCAGATTCGCTGAGTTGTGCCGTCTTTATTTTGTATCCCAATTAGGCGTTTTCCATCGGGAAGTAAAACTCCCTCGTTTTTACACGTGTGATTTTTTTTAAATATAAATGCATGATCAGGAAATAGTATAAAATTATCTAAATCAAATAATCCAGAAAAACCTGAGATATTGCTATTTCCGCCTCCTCCTCCCCAGTCACCTCCTGTATCCAATATCCACTCCGAGGTTTCTGTGTATTGAAAGTCAGGACATGCCTCTTGGAAAATGAGTTCAGAATTTTGAGAGCTTTTGGGTAGAATAATTTGCTTTGTTCTCTCAATTTTTTCAGAGTCTGTTTCTCTAAAAGAATAAGAAAGATAAGGCCCATTTGGGTGAGTTTTGATCCAGGGGTCGATCCCATCATAGAGATCAGGAAGAGCTGATACAATTTCTTGAAAGGGAATAGCCAGAGAGTACCGGTCGTTAATTTTAGTCTTTGTTATCATTCCAAGAATAGTTTTTTTTGAAAGCTTATGCCGATACGATTTTTCGTTTTCTAAAAGTAAAAGAGGAACTCCACTAAATCCAGGCCGTACTCCGAAGTTTTCGACTTGAATTCCTACGCTTGTACCCAAAAGTGGATTTGCTATACCCGATGCCACTTCTAAAGAAGTCTTTATAACAGGATTGTGATAGGGGGATTTTTTTTGCAAATGGAGTGGTTTTTTGAGAATAATGGCGCTTACCAACGCTTGCGCTTTATTTTGAAAGGTGATTTTAGTGTTCATTTCGTCAATAACAGTAAGAGGTTCCCAGTTTTCTGGATGAGGGTCCATTATTTCTAAGAGAGCTAAGTCAAGCGTAGGAGATCCTCCGACCACTTTAGCCTTTAGCGTTTTGTCTAAACACTTAAGGGCTATGGTGTCGCTTCCTGCGATGACATGGAAGGGGGTTAGGACCCTAAGAGGGGTATTGGGTTCAGAATCGCGAGCGATTAACCACCCGTGACCTTGTTGTCTGTAATTTTTATCCTTAAATTTCTTAAAGGCTTGGACTTCTACTATGTTACAGGTGGGAATGGGATCAGGTGGGATGCTCAGGGCGGTATTTGAAAAAACAGAAAACACCAGAAAAATGAAGGATAATCTCTGCATAAAGTTGAGTGGTTGTATACTTCATTATTTTGATATTAACAATATTTATTAATTAATCGGTGGGGATGTCAGAGTTTGTCAGTATCCTTTTTATCGAAGGGTGTATAAATTGCCACATCTGAAAGGATGTGTAGCATGAGATATAAAATAACATTATTTTTGATTAGTCTATTTTTAAATTCTGATCCTGTATTTTCGGGCTACCTTATAGTCCATGGTAATCTGGAAGGCTCGTGCGACTGGGTTAAACCAAGTGGTGATGGTGAGCAGTGTGCTATTGTTGCTATTCCTGTGGTTTGGCCTTATATGTGCGCGCCCGAAGTCAAAGAAGGAAACTTAAAAGCAACCGAAAGGGTGCTGAGTGAATTAAGAGACAAATTTAATAAAGATGCGAGTGGTGATCAGCTAGCGTTATTTAATAATAAAATAAATTTTATTGCTAAACTTAAAATGGCAGAAGAAAAAATAAAAGCATATCTCAGTTTTGTTGTCGACAACGTGGATGACGCAGAGGAAGTTGCTTATTTTGTGGGTGCCAGATCGTATGACGAATACAGTGATATTAAAAATCAAAAGTATCAAAAACTTTATGCAAAACTAGGGCTTTCTCCAGTTCAGGCAAAAGAAGTTGTCGAAGCTTTGTCAACAGAGCTTAAGGGAAATTTAAAATAATGAATTATGTTTCCACAGATTGAGTTTATTTTTAACCGTTGGCAAAAAACTTGACGGGTTACCTAAAATAGTATAACTCATAGCGTTATAAAAAGAGGTGCCAACGATGTTAAAAAGTAAGTATTTGTGGGTTGTATTGGCAGGTTTGTACATCACAATACCAAATGTGAGTTTCGCCATCACGATGTTTGTTGACTCTGAGGCTGGCACTAAAATACCGGCAGACAAGTGGCATCATTATGTTCCAGTTATAGGCTGTGCCCCAGAAGTGACTGATAGAAATCTAAACGAAGTGGAGCTAAAACTTTCTGAACTTTCGAAGGACAAAGAGTTTGCAAATGCTGGGAGGTTTCAAACTGAAGTAGTAAAAATTCAAAAATTAGAACCTAAAGAAAAACTGTCCGCTTATTTTAATCTAGTGGGAGTCAACGAAGATGACCCAGAGGCGATTGCTTATTTTGTCGGCGCCCGTTCTTTCGAACCTTATCTTAGTACGATTGAGGATAAACTAGAACTGAGCCACGAACAGTCTACTAAAGTTGCAGAAACTTTGTCTACTGCGCTTAAAGGGAATTTGAAATAATGGATTATGTTTCCGCAGATTGAACTCTTGTTTTTTGGCAACCACTTCCAGCTATCGACAAATTTAGTTTTATACTTTTTTGCTGTGATCTTTGCCTGGGCTATTTTGTCTGTGGGTTTGAGAAAAAAAGTGCCACTCTGGAGAGTAGCACTTCTTGTTTTAGTTCCTTTTTTTGTTGGATTTTTGGGTGCACGCATTTTTCATGTCATTTGGGAAAGGCCAGAATATTTTATCTCTCACCCGAGTGAGATCTTCAGTCGTTACGATGGAAGGACTTTTTTTGGCGGTTTTTTATGTGCATTGCCTGTTTTTTATTTTTTAAATCAACTACTGATTTTGTCCTCACAAAGGCAAAAGTCCTTTGCCCTTGCGACGATAGGACTTGCTTTTGGGTATAGCCTGCTCAGGGTCGGATGTTTTGCTCATGGGTGTTGCTGGGGAACAATTTGCAAATATCCTTGGGCGGTGAGGTATTTTTCAGAAAAATCAGGAATGCCTTATTTGGGGATTCCTGTTCATCCTGTGCAGCTTTATGATTCGTTCCTAAATTTTTTGCTCTTTAGCTTTCTGGTCTGGATGTATTTTAAAAACAGAAAATTTTGGGAGTTTATTCCGGACGTGGTTATGATTTTCCAACGAAAAGAGAGAATATTTATCGAAAAATTCAGGAGATCG
>CAZBEI010000107.1:0-54453 GCA_964490895.1 uncultured Bdellovibrio sp.
TTGGCAGCGAAAAAAAACCAAGGTAAGACGAAGTGAATGCGTTAAAAATGCCGGGGTGGCGAAACTGGTAGACGCACAGGACTTAAAATCCTGGGCCTGGAAACGGGCGTACCGGTTCAATTCCGGTCCTCGGCATTCTGAAGTTTTATGGAACTTACTAAAACTAAAATCAAAATAGCCCATGGGGTCTCTCCCCAAATATTGATTGGGCAGGTGAAAAACACAGTCCCCTTTTTATGGGAAAATAAAATTTACCAGACAGGTTGTCTTGCTCCTTTGTTCCAAGCTGAGCAAAATCTGACTCACCTCGATTACTTTAAACTCTGTCTCATTTCTCATTTTGCAACCGTAGGGAGTTTTGTCCCGACCGATGTGGACAATCAAATTCGTTTTAAGCTCTGGAGCCCAGAATTAAGTTTGAGCGAAGTGTTGTCCATGTGCGAAGAGACACTGAATTTTTTCCACTGGGATTTTACCTCTGTTTCAACCCGATGGGTTAAGTCTCCTCTCACAGGCGAAAAGCTTTCCGGTCATCACGGAGAGTGGTTCAGCGTGGCAGTAGCCGCTTATGGAGCACTTCGAAAAAGACAACCTAAACTTGCAGATGACGTACAGTCACTGATTGTGCAAGAAATGGAAAGGGAAGAGAGAATTTTTGTAGATTTCAAAACAATAAAAGACGGAATAGGGCTCCTCAAGGCAGCCACTCTCATTGCACACAATTTAGGAGATTTAGACCGAGTCATTGAGATGTGGAATTTACCCGAGGGAGACCCACTCAAGAGGAGCAGAACTTTTCAAAACTCTATTTTTTATCAAGTGAGCAAACTCAATAAACTCTGCATGGCTTTAGAAAATCATAGACACTTCGCGTTACGAGTTCCCCGCTGCTTAAGAAAAAATTCCGATTTTTTACTCCCCATTGGGCCCTTTTTTGATGATTGGGGGAGAAAGCTAAGTCGTCATCCCGCTTTGAGTTTTGAGGAGTTAGCAGAAATAGTAGAAGCCTTAATTCAAGGTTGGGAAAAACTTTCCAAGGCTTCAGGGCCCTCCTATGGCTACCCTCGAGCACTTGCCGGAATTTTAGACTCTTTCTCTGGTGGACTCCGGGCCCTACAAACACATCTTCCCTCGCGTGTCGCACGAAAGCTGCAGGCTGGCAGTCTTCATAATTTGATCCAAATTTCTAAAAAGCAATTCGAAGATCAGTGGTCATGCAGGGCTCTATCTCATTGACATTCAAAAATATTTGGAAGAAGAATAAGAAAATCATGAGCTTAAGCAGAATTAAAAGTTTCTTAGTAGGCCAGCCTCTAGCAAACGAGATGGCTGAAAATGAGCGTATCCCTAAATTAAAAGCGCTGGCAGTTTTGTCCTCTGATGCTCTCTCTTCCGTGGCCTACGCTACAGAAGAAGTTTTAATCCCCCTGGCTTTCTTTAGTATAACTGCAATTGCATGGTCGATCCCCATCGCCATCGCCATCGCAACACTTCTCATCATAGTTACCGTTTCTTATCGACAGACAATCGACGCCTACCCCTCTGGAGGGGGGGCCTACACAGTTGCAAAAGAAAACTTAGGCACAAATGCTGGGCTCATTGCGGGAGCCTCACTCTTAATTGATTATATCCTCACGGTTGCAGTGTCTATTGCGGCCGGAGTAGAAAACATTGCATCGGCTTTCCCTTCTCTCAATCCACACAGAGAAGGAATTGGAACCGTCATCATTATTTTAATTACTCTTTTTAATCTGCGTGGGCTAAGAGAATCTGCCAATATTTTTGCGCTCCCAACCTATATGTTTATTTTCTCATTTTTAGTTTTAATTGGAGTAGGCGCCTATAAAATTTTGACCGGTGCAGTGATGCCGGCGGCACCGCTCGTTCATGAGACATATCCTGCAATTCCACTCTTTTTATTACTGCGTGCGTTTTCTTCTGGATGTGCTGCTCTCACAGGGATTGAAGCCATCTCTAACGGAGTCCAAATGTTTCGAGAACCTGCTCAAAAAAATGCGAAGATAACAATGTTTTGGATGTCTACAATATTAGGATTTTTATTTTTATCCATCACT
This sequence comes from uncultured Bdellovibrio sp., assembly GCA_964490895.1. Taxonomy (GTDB): domain Bacteria; phylum Bdellovibrionota; class UBA1018; order UBA1018; family UBA1018; genus JACRAO01. The sequence goes on from CAZBEI010000107.1 coordinate 2,076, forward strand.
CTTTTATCCCATGTCTATGGAATTACTCCTAAGGAAGGCGAAACGGCAGTCTCCTTACTCTCTCACTCTGTCTTTGGCGACCACCTTTTCTACTATATCATCCAAGCCTCTACAGCCATGATCCTCATCTTAGCTGCAAATACAAGTTTTGCAGGTTTCCCGAGACTTTCTTCGCTCCTTGCGAAAGATCGTTTCTTGCCCAGGCAAATGGCCCTGCTCGGTGACAGGCTCGTATTTTCGAATGGGATCTTAGGGCTCAGCATTGGCGCCATTGGGCTCATTGTGCTTTTTAAGGGCGAAACACACCAACTGATCCCGCTCTATGCAGTTGGAGTCTTCCTTTCCTTTACCCTATCTCAAGCCGGAATGGTCGTGCATCACATCAAGGGGAGGCAAAAGGGCTGGATTAGAGCATTGTGTTTTAATTCCATAGGAGCTCTTGCCACTGGTATTGTTTCGCTTGTTATTGCCAGCACCAAATTTACTCATGGTGCATGGATGGTGATTTTGCTGATCCCACTCCTGGTGCTTTTTTTTAAACAAATCAACCACCACTACCTTTGGATTGCAAAAAAATTGGCCTATGCTTCTGCACAAATGCTCGCTCCACTCGAAGACGAAGTCGAACACACCGCCATTGTCCCCATCTCTGGAATTCACCGTGGCGTGATCGACGCAATCCGGTACGCCAAAAGCATCTCTGCTGATGTCAGAGCCTGCTATGTGGAGCTGGACATAGAGAGCACAGAGCGTTTTAAAGAACAATGGACAAAGTCATTGGGAAATATCCCCTTTGTAGTTTTAAAGTCCCCTTTTCGTTCTGTCATTTATCCCATCTTAGAATATATCGACGATGTCAGGCAGTGCACTCACGGTGATTTTATTACGGTCGTTATTCCAGAATTTATTACGCCAAAGTGGTACCACAATTTTTTGCACAACCAGACGGCCTTGTTTCTCAGAACCGCGCTTCGGTTTAAGAAAAATACAATTGTGACCAGTGTGCGGTATCATATTGAGTAATTTGGATGAGTCTCACATTGCAGTACTAGATCACGCTTGTCAAAAATGGATACTTTCTAAAGTTTGCGTCTCGAGTCATGATTTTTTTTACTCCATTTAACTTTAAACACAGTGCAATTCTTGCATCAAAAATTTCATTTCCTCTGATTCCTGGGACATCGTTTACAAGTTCTTTCAGATGGATCCACCAATCTGTTGGTTCTTCAAGAATTCTCATAGAATAATAATCTAAAAACTGCTCCAAGGTCTCAACGGCCTGGTGAGCAGCAAGGTGGATTTTAAAAACTCTGGGATGTGTCAGTAATCGAAGGCACTCACCCACATTGGTTGGGGTAGTGCACACTCCTCCCGAGAGTGAGGCCATTTTTTCTTTAGAAGTTTTGTGAAAAACAGTTGAGCTCACCATGAGATCAATTAAGGTGTTTGTGTCAACTCCTGTCATCTTCTAGCTCCTCCATCCAGTTTTTTCTGCTGGATAAATCCAGTTTGGGTTCGCCTAACTGAAGCGGTTTGAATGATTTTTTTTTGTCTTTCTGTTTTATTTTTAAATACTCTTTTCCAAGTGTAGCCCAGAAGGTAATGATTTGACTCACTGTTTTACCTGTCTCAATGGCCTCTTTTTGAGCTTCTTTAAATACCTTGTCTTCAATGATTAAACTAGTCTTCATAAGAATATATATTCTATACTATAGAATATATATTCTTATGTCAAGCTAGTACTCTGACCACTAGAAGCGCTGCAACGGAGCACTCCCTATAATGTGTATATTTTAGGTTTTATTTGACATTTTAAAGCATATAAAATATTATGTATTGTATGCGGACCACACTGGATATACCTCAACAACTCATCGAAGAAGCACAAAAAATATTAGGCTTTAAGTCAAAAACAGACACCGTTATTGTTTCCTTACAGGAGTTTATCAGAAGAAAAAGAATGGACGAGCTGAAGGGTTTGGTTGGAAAAATTTCATTGGATATAGACTTAGATAAGTCCAGAAAACGATTTCGAAATAAAAAATGATCTTTGTCGACACCTCAGTTTGGATTCAGTATTTTAGAGGATCAGAGCTTGATCTTATCAGAAAAATTAACGGGCTTCTCGACGAAGATCAAATTGCCTTAGCTGCACCTGTTTGGATCGAACTTCTTGCGGGAGCAAGACAAATTGAACTGCAAAAGTTTAAACGTATTTTTTATGCTCTACCCAGATTTTACCCAACCGAGTCATGCTGGAATAGTATTGAAGATTGGGTAGAAAAAGCAAGAAAAGAGGGCTATCGCTTTAGCATTGCTGATCTGCTTATTGCTGCAATTGTAAAAGAAAATAATGCTAGACTTTTAACCCTGGATAAAGATTTTCATAAAATGACTGAACTCAAATGGATTCATCTAGAATCTATACATTAATCTATTCAGTAGGCTAGATATTATTTCTTCTGCAAAGCTTCCACATTGAGCACAATTTCTACTTCTTCGCCGACGAGAAGTCCACCGCTGTCGAGGATCTTATTCCAAATGAGTCCAAAGTCTTTTCGATTAATTTTTGTGGTGGCCGAAAATCCAGCTCGCTGGTTTCCCCAGGGGTCCTTGTCAGAACCCATAAACTCTAGATTAAAAACAACTGGCTTTGTCACCCCATGTAGGCTGAGATCTCCTTCCATTTTATATTCGTTTTCGTTTTTTCGGGAGACTTTTTTTGTCTGAAACTCAAGGGTCTTAAATTTTTCTACATCAAAAAAATCAGCTGATTTGAGATGGGTGTCTCGCTTTTCATTGTTGGTGTAAATGCTCGATGCTTTGACACTAAATTTTCCCTTTGAATTCTCAGGTTTCTTCGAATCAAAACTAAAACCTCCATCAAATTCTTTAAACTCCCCATGTACTTTGCTCACAATGTGCCTCACAATAAATCCTACCCGTGTATGGGATGGATCAATGCTGTAATCAGCGGCCCATAAAATCCCTGAGTTAAAAATCAACAAACCAATTATTTTTTTCATAGGTACTCCTTTTTTTCGCTGAAAGCGACTATAACATTTTTTTCAATATACAGATTCTTTTTTCTAAAAAAAATCTGTATATTGAAAAAAATATTATGGTCTACTACTCCCATGATTTTGGAAAAAAATTACGCCGTTCTAAACGGTAATAGTGCTTAAAATAAGTGATATACGGCGCTGGCAAATGGAGGCTGGGACGCACCTGGTACTCAGAACATCGCCCAAACACAGCATAATCTCTCCTCTGATGCCCTTGGAGCTTTAGCGCTGGAAAATATCCACACGGAGTAAACCCTGCCTTATAAAAACAATCATTGCCGATCGTATCGGCTGCATCGTTGATGACTTCGACATAAGAAATATTTTTCTCTCGAAGCATTTTTAAAATCTGAGTGTAAAGCGCTGTCGGATCGACTCGAACCCGAATGTGCTCTCCGACGATCATGGCAAAACGTATTTGAGATTCGAGTTTGATAAAAATTTCTATGTTTTGATGAGAATCTGTAATGAGAGCATCTGGAGTTTGAAAGGGATAGAAATTCATCCCCAAGGCCTGATTGGCTTTTAGCATTTGAAACCTCTGAGACACGAACAGGGGAGCATGAATAAGCTCTAAAGCAGGCAAAGAGACACAGTCTTTAAAAAAATGTTCTTCTGGGAGATGAGCTTCACTCAAGGCCGCAAGCCCACATTCTTTCCTGGCCGTTTCGTAAAAAGGCATCAACACGGGATGCAGTGAAAAATCAGCCCTTCTTTTATTTTCTAACACATGAGGGAAATAATATCCTGTCAGACCATTGAGCTGAGTATCATCCACCCCTCTAAAGTTTGGGAAAATCCCCAAAACTTTAAATCCCAAATCTAATGTGGTCACTTGTTGTTTTAAGGTCAAAGTACTGGTCGTAGTATAAAGAACGTCTACCGTTTTTAGCTGGTGAGTTAAAAACTCTAAAACTCCTCTAAAAATTTCTTTTAAAATAAAATCAGGGTCACCTTCCTCCGGAGAAATGACAATGTGGCCTAAACGCGCCAAGCGACTGTCCGTATCAATAAATAAATCCAAAGCATATCTGAGTTCACTCCCCCGGTGCCCCAAAAGCCAGAGTTCGCTTGGATTTTTTAGAGCTTCCCTCAATTTTCGGATATCTAAAAATAAAGGATCATGATTTAAAGCAACCGCTGATTTTTGATATAAGTTCATGAGCTCGAAAGCATCAGATATACGCGCCACACTGTGATGTAAGGGAGTATGAAGTGTCATCATCTGACTAAACCTTCAGAAACACTGGCAAAAGCTCCGGCAAGAGCCCTGGATTTCAAAAGAGTAAGATTTTTTTCTTGCGTAAGCAGCCGCCCGAATCCAAGCAAAGCCACGCAAAAAACTCCAATGCCCTGTATCCATAAAACCTGAGGGGGAGACAACCAATCGGCTAAAATCCCAAAAGAGAAAAAAGCGACTGGAAAAGAAAAACTCACTCCCGCCTGAAGCGCTGAAAAAAACTGGCCTTTTTCTGAGTCTAAAACGACCTCCTGAAAAAGCGAAATAAACCCGACATTATTCACCCCCAGTGCAAAACCAGCACAGGTCAGCGCCACCAAGAAAACTTCTTTTTGAACAAAAAAACCAGGGATAAGCATCATCAGACCAAAAACCATCAAACACCCCAGCCCATTCCACAGGGGATGTTCCCAATTTAGAAGTTTTCTTGAAAAAAAAGAACCCACTAAAATCCCAGCCCACAACCCTGCCTCTAAGAGGGCAAGCGTCGAAGCCCCTGCCCTTAATGAAAACTTAGTATAAAGAGGCAAAATCACAAGCGTCGGAGTTGCAAAAAAATTGATCAATCCAAACAAGACAATGAGTTGGATCAAAATTTTTTGTTTTCTAAAACTTTGCCCGTCACCACACTTTGGACCCTTTGCTTCATTTTCTAAAGGAGGAAAGTAGCGGTATCGAATCAGTGCATTGACTCCAAAACTGAGGCCGTAACCACAGGCACTGACACCGACCACGTGAGAAATCCCAAGTATACTGATCAGCATCGCTCCTGCTACCGCTCCTCCAAAATTAGCAAGCGAGTCAGTAGATGCCAAAAAAGAGACCGCCGCAGGCACATCTGTACGTGGCACAAGCCTCACTACTGCTTTATTTAGCGTAGGATTGACAAAGGCTTGGCAAGTAGCCACACAAAAACTCCCCACAAGAGCCACCCATGGACTAAAAAAATGAAATTGAAATGCGAGATAAAATAAACTCAAAGTGAGAAACGCAATAAAATCGCACAGCAGTAAAATGAAACGACTGGGAACCCGATCGACTATTTTTCCAATAAGACTTACAAACAAAAGGGGTGGCAAACTTGCTGCCACTAAAAAAGATGCAGACCAAAAACCAGGCGCTGTGGAGTGCTGAGAAACAATCCACCACAAAATAGCAATTTGAGAAATGCGCAGCCCCCCCTGGCTCAAAACTTGCCCGAGCCAAAGAAAGAAAAAATCAATACTCTGAATTGGAAAAATCCGCATCACCCCACCAAACTTTTGACTCTCTTGTCTAAAATACTTTTCAATTTTCCGGTCCTGGAATTTCTTTCTAAACTTCCTGGATCATGGACTTTGACTTCGAACTGTAAAACCCTCTCCTGCACAGACTCTTTGATTTTTGGAATCCTATCTAAAATCAAATCCCGGATGATCTTGGGAGGGAGTTTATTCTTTTTTTCCTCCGAAATTTCTAAATTTAAAGTCACTTTTTCTCCTTTTTCGTCTGCCGAACCTACAAGCTGAAGCTCAGAATATTCGACTTCATTTAATATTTTTCTGAGATCAGACAGCGCTAAATTCATCACTCCAATGCAGAGCACTTCGTCTGCTCGACCTAAAAACTCGAGCACGCGCGAGGTTCTCCCACAAGTACATTTCTGATCTAGGATCCTTCCCTTATCTCCAATTTCATAACGGATTAGAGGATATGCGAACTTATTCAATGAGGTGATGAGGATTTTTCCATCCTCCACGGTTTCGACATAATTGTATTCGTCCATGAGATGGTGGAGGCCCCCTTGCTGATCCCCACACTGAAAAGCAATCCCTCCACCATCGTTGGCGCCAATCACAGAGGCCACTCGACTGACTTTTAATTCTTCTTTTAGCCATTTTCGATCTACATCGCTCAGTGGAACTCCAGCATAAATCACTTTTTCTAAGGTAAACGATGGAGCTTCTTTTTTTACTTCGCGCAGGAGTGGAATCATAAAGCTAGGGATCCCCATCGCTACATTAATCCCAAAATCCTGAGCCATTTTTAAGAAAAATGGAGCCTCTACTTTACCTGCAAAAGGAAACTGCATGGCCTGTAAACGACAAATGACATGATCAAAAGACACAAAGCTCCCATAGAGATCTCCAGCCAACATGAAATTGGCAACTCGGTCTTCCTGAGTAAGTCCCATGGCTCTAAAAGCTCTCAGCGCATGAACGATCATAGACTCCCAATCTTCTGCGTCATAATAAGAAAACTTAGGCGTCCCAGTAGATCCTCCACTGCGAGTGACATAGCCTCCATGAGTTTTCTTTGTGGCAAGCCCGTGGCTGAGAGGTGGCATATTATTTTCCAAATCAGATCGCTTGAGAATAGGGATTTTTGATAGATCTTCGATCCCTTTAACTTCAATTCCTTCTAAAATTTTTTCATAATAACTAGATTTTCTAGCCTCTCTCACTAAAACTCTAAGTCTCTCATCGAGCAATTTTCTTCGCTCGCCTTCCTCCATAAAATCTAGACTCTCTTTTTCAGTCTGCGTGACCACAAGATTCATAAGGAGTCGCAGGTCGTAAGCGCCATCGTGTGGGTCGTCTATTTCTCCTGCTGACATTGAGCCCAAACTCAAAATCCGCAAAGCTCCTGCCTTGGCCAAAAGGCGAAACCATTTTGACTGCTCTTGCAAACCCGCACAAAGCCCCACCGTTTGGACATAACCTCGCGCTTCTCTCAATTGTTCTAAAACTTGCTCGGTCGTATTAAATGGAACCACTCTCAAAGTTCGATGAAGTGGAGAAGGCTCTAAGTTTAGCTCAAAATCTAAAAACACACTCCACTCTAATCCTCCCTCAGACACTCGATGTGCACCCTCACCTCTAATATCAGCAATTTCAAACCGAGAGCGTTGTTTTTGAATTTCTACAGCATTCTCGAGAGGCACATTGCCGGCTGGCCATTTTTTTTGAACTTCGACCATCGCCTCTGAAAGCGCATCTACAAAATTTTTTGCATTCTCTAAACCCAGAACGTAGCAAACCTGAGGTGCAGTACATGCATTTTGATCCCAAACGGAGATCTCCTGGGCACATTTTTCGGCCACGCTTTTTAAGCCTTGTTCTTTTAATCCCTCTTCGGTGACAAGAGCGAGACTCAATTTTGGGCCATACACGATCACTCGTGTTCTGGCAGGCACGCCATCTCTATAATTTTTGACTGCCTCCTCCCCGCCCCAAATCACAATCCCGTCTACTTTATTTTTTAACTCCTGAATCACGTCTTTTTGTTTAGACTCATATTGAATGGCTGCAAAAGAGCGAGAAACCACCCCGTCTGGGTCACATTCTTGAAAGCTCTCAACCAGGAGAGGCAAAAATAAAGTCTCTTGCGAAGACATTTTGAGAATACTAACATTGTTCGTCAGTAGTCCTTCTACAAGACTCCCCGCCCCGACTAAAAAAACATTTCCAGACAAAACATGCAGCAACGTCCCCAGAGGAGACCAGGAAAGCATTCGCCCTGAAGGTGACCCCGAAGCAGAACAAATCTTAAGCTCTGTCTTTATTTTTTTCTCTAGGATTTTAGGACAAAAAATAAAATCAAGCTCAGCAAGTCCAAGCTCAATCATTTCTTTCGAAAATCCTGTGAGAGAGGGCAATTGCTCTAAAGCTTTCTTTCTCTGAGGGTACATAGGATCTTTCCACTTGTTTCGAACACGATCTAATACTTCAAAGATTTGATCCCTAGGATAAGTAGAAAAATGAGGTCTCACCTCTTCTGCCTTTTGGCAAAGTATCTTAATATCATCGACATTTAATGCTCGGTCTAAGTTTTTCCATTCTCCAAAAAAATAATGTTTTGTCATATCTTACCTCTTTATAATGTCGCCTGCCGTCATGGCGCATCCTTTGTGCTTAATGAGCCCTCCACGACCCAAAAGTGTAAATGTGGGCGCATTGTAACCACAGGGACAGGGGTCTTTGTCTAAAACTCCCAAATCTGTAGTCAAAAGCGCAAGGTTGGGCATCATGAAATTAAAAGGTGTCACAAGCTCTAAGAGCCCGGGCCTACCTACTGGCAAAACTTCGAGTGTCACCGGATCTCTCACTAAAACTCGATTATAAACAGGCACATGAAATCGATGTGCTCTACAATCCATATAAGGTGCACAGTGTTCCGCCATTCCATAGCCATCTCGGATTCTCTCATCTGGAATTCCAAGCTGTTTGGTAATCAGTTTTCTAAACTCAACGCGCGTGACTTGTTTGTCTTCGGCTGCTTTCCAACCTCCACCGGTCATGACAAGACTTTGTTCGTTCAGTTTGAAGTTTTCTTTTATCCCTTCTAAAAATTCGAAAAGAAAACTAGGAATTCCAAAAATCCGAACTGGTTTTCCTTCTTTTTCGTAGTCTTTGAGCACTTCGAGAGTTTTTTCTTTTAGAAACTCCCATTCTCCATTCGAATTTTTGTTGAAGTTCTTTTGCAAAACATAAAAACTTTTTGACACGGGAGCGAATCGCTGTTGATTTTTGTCTGAAAAAGCAATTCCGAGATCTTTTGCGTCTTTAGGATCATAGACAAACATCAAATAATTTGTGGGTTCATAGTCGATCAGCCCTTCTTGCTCCCACAACTGCTCAAGCATCTCCTGGACTCTCTCTAAACTCTCAGCGTCCATCCAAATTTGGGTTTTTTGCCCCCGCGTGCCCGAAGAAGTAAGCATCAATGCCACTTGCTCCTTGGGCATAGAAAGTAGCAGGTGGTATTTCATAGCTGTCACCCCAAGCATTGGGATGCGACCGATGTCTTCTTCTTTCTGAATAGAGCATGGATCAAACTTTTTTCTGGTATAAAGCTCCCTTATTTCTGGGCTATTTTTAAAATGAAAAGAAGCATTCGTACGACATGCAGAAATAAAATAACTGACTTTTTCGGGGGTCCAAGAAAGTGGATTTTTGTTCATACCCATGCATTCCTTTCAAAATCTTTTTGAATCACTTCGACTAATTTTTTAGCTCGCGGTGTAGAAACTTTAATTTCACTAAAGTCTACTTTAGCGGGTGCAATACTTTGAAACCGAAAACCCAGTTCGTCTTTGAAGGGGACAAAACCTGAGACAAAAAAACCATGCCCTCTCAGGTATTCTTGCAGCTGGCCTAAACCCGAAGCTCTCAGAGGGACATCAATGGCAGCATACTTATAGCCTTCGCGCCTCAACCCACTCCACTCACCTAAGAGCTGATCCAATGCTCGAGAGCCCGGTTTTTTAAAATCAAAATAAGCAGACTGCTGGGCCACCTGTAGACTTAAAAGATAGGACCCTTCCAAAGGGAGCACATCAAACCGGGAGGTGGGTGCCCAAGACACCCCTAAAGGCTCAAGCAAAAACTCAAACATCTCGCCTAAAGACTCAGGCAAAATCAAAGCTTTACCAAAAGGAGTGCTTTGGCAGGGATGAATCCCAAGCAAAAGAGAGTACCGATCAGAGAGCTTAGGGTCATCTCCGATGCCTAATTTTTCAAGCTGAGCCTGTGTTTTTTTAATTTGGCAACCTAAAAAGAGCGCCATCTCACACATTCCATGTTGAGCGACAATGCGTTGGCTATAGTCATGGTTGGTGACAAAATCAAAGATACAATAACTCATGGGAGTGGCTCGAACGACATCCATAAGTGAAGAAAATAATTTTTGAAAAAGTCCCTGAGATTTGACCGTGGGATCCACCACTCCCAGAGCCGCTTCGTAAACCAGCGGGTTTAGACTTTGTCTGAGGAGCCCGACATGCCCAATGAGCTTGCCTTCTCCACTCACAGCGACCAAAGAGACAAGATCTTTATTTTCAATCTTTGCTTTGAACGCCTCAGGAAAGTAAACCCATTCGTGAATATAATCATAGCCATAGACACTGTGAAAAAGGGAGGTCAAAGCTTCTTCTTCTCCTCCTGTTATTTTTCGAATCTCGGCTTCTTTTTCCTTGAAACTTTTCTGAACTTTTTCTTCGCATAAAACAGAATCCTGATTTTCTAGCGGAAATTTGAATGTAAAAATTTGCCCTTCTCGACCCTGATTTTTAAACTCAAAGGGGGCTTTTATGAATTCTAACCGATCAGTAGTTACCATGAATTTCGAAAGACTCAAAACCTCGTGTGTAAATAAGGGAGTGCCCAGGTTTTTTATATGGATGACAAAGTTTTGATCCTCACAGAAGGTTTCAATTTTAAGGTGGTCTTCAAATCGACATTTTTTTATTTTTTCGCCTACTTTGTTTAAAATCTCGGCTATGTGTTCTTTGACCAAGGGCAGGGATTCCTTTTTAATGCCATACCGACGAGCAGACTCTGTCACAAACTCGGCTGCTGGCCCAAGAGCTTGTGGGGACACAGGCAGAGAAAGTTTTGTTGTATTAAGATGGCTCATGAGTTTTATCCACCACGCGTAGGAGTTTTCCTGTCCTTTGATTTCGAGCCAAAGTATTGGGTTGCACACATTCGACTTGAGGCATTAAAACCGTTTTCTTCTCTACAAAACTTTTTAATGAGGGTCGATCTAGGAGCAATTTTTCTAATAATTTTTGAGAGAGAGATGCATAATCCTTGGGATCAGATTCTACCTCCACTCGTAAGACTAAGCAGTCTTTTCCCTCTACTCTTTTTTTCTCCATCTGCACAGTTCCACTCAAACCCTCAATTTGAGAGATGAGTTTTTGAATAGACTCATAATCAATCGAGTCATAGCCAATTCTCAAGACATCATCTCCTCGCCCCAAGAGTTTAAACACCGGAGTGGTCCTGCCACAGACGCAAGGCTCTCTCAACCAATAGGCCAAATCCCCCACGCGATACCTTACTATCGGTGTGAGTTTTCGAAGATAAGCGGTTACATAAATCATCCCGATTTGACCTGGGCCTGTTTCTACACCTGTTTCTTCGTCCACAATCTCAATCCAAGTTTGATCGTCGTGTACATGAAAAACTTGACTAGGAGAGTCCTTGCACTGGTACCCTATGTACCAAGATTCTACCGTTCCGTATCCAGGCGCTGCAATGAGCGTTGCCCCTGTTTTTTTCTTTATTTCTTCTTTGTCTGCTTCATAAAGGTGCTCTCCACCATAAAAAATTTTTTCAATTTGTAGAGTGCTGTCTTTTTGATCCGAAATAAATCTCAAAGCATTGAGTAAGACACTGCTAATTCCTGTAAGGACATTGACCTTAAAATATTTAACTACAGTGTATATAAATTCTGGAACAGTGGCGTTAGAAAGGGGCAAGTTCGTGCATCCATACTGGTTGAGCATCTGATGAATGTGCAGAAACGTCATATAAAGTCCACCCACTGCAAATAAATTTCCGACCCGATCTTGAGGAGAAAGCCCTAGAGCAAAAAATCCCCTCGCATTGGGGAGATCTAAGTGTGATAGCTCTTCTGGAGAAAAAAGTGAGGTTTTTGGCATCCCCGTGGTCCCACCGCTTTGAAAAACATTGTAGTTCGGGCGGTTTTCAGTCAACAGTTGTCGCGAAATGGGGGGCAACAGTTCCCTCAAGTCTTTAGACTCAAGGACTGAAACATGTTTTAGGGGCTGAGAGCTTTTTAAATCAAAACCCTCTAGGCGCGATTGATACCAAGGGATATGTGCACGTGCAAACTCAATGTACTCTTGCAAGCGACCCAATTTAATTTTAGCTCGCTGTGTTTCGGAAGCTTCTTCCCAAAGATCATAAAAAGCTCCTTGTCTTTTTTCGTAAAGAGTCATTCATTTCCCCTTGTTTTACTTTATAAGTTCGGACAGTTTTGGGCTCCCGAGTACATTGTCCTCTGGTGGTTTTGAGGGTAAGTTTTTTTCCCACTCTGGATCTGAGAGCGGATCTGCACTTCGACCATCGTTTGGAATCCTGTTTTGATGGAGAAACGTCTGTAACAAGTGTGAAAAATAGTTATTAAAATTATATTTTTCTTTCGAAATCACTAATTCTTCAAAGTTAAATCGGTCGTTATCTTTTTCAGTAGCCGACATAAAAAACAAATCAGTCAAATCAAAATCAGCCCGAGCTATATTCTTTTGATTAGAATCTAAGAGATAGACCGGAGAGCGATCTAATTGGATTCTGGTAAGACCCCTTTTTTTAGGATTAAAATTGAGATCAATAATCTCATCTCCTTTTTCGTCTTTAGGGTTCAGTTTAAAAGAACGTAGATCAGGCATAATAGCCTGAGGAGAGACAATATAAAAAATCGCTTTTTTACGATTAGGCCGCTGGGGATCTTCCCAACTATCCCAACCCTCACTCACTCTTTGGATCCATTGATTAGAAGTCAAAACACTGGGCATAATCGGGTCAATGGCGTACCAGTGGTCACTCCCCTTTACTAATGTCGTGACATGAAAACGCCACTCTGTTTTTGTTGCACCTCTTTGTCTTAAGTCTCCAATGACAAACATTTTTACAATAGAAGGAGCACGCAAACCTGTTTCGCGCGAAAGGAAATGAGTGGTCATTGCCCTTCCAAAGCAGAAACCAATTGCGCCTGTTTTGTCATAATGCGAAAGAACGCTAAGGCTAGCCACCGGATGATTCTTGGCATCTCGAAATACTTTGTTCATTTCGTCCGATGTAAAAATGTCTTTATTATTTGGAAAATTATTTTCGAGTTTCGAATAAAGAGAATGGATCTCTGGTTCGGTGAGTTTGTCGTATGCAAATGCACCAACTGAGCTTAAAAAACTAACTAACAACAAAAAAAATATTTTTTGTCCCATGGATTACCCCTTCTGGAGAGTGGAGTATGGCTTTGCGCGTTAATTGTCAAGAGCCTAAACTTTAAATTTTTTTAAAAATAGGGCACCATTGTATTTACATGCCTCCGGCATGTCCTTGCGTGGGAGTGGAGAGATATGCCTAAAGACATACAAGTACAGATTAAAAAATCTTCTTATGTTTCAGATGCCTTTGCAGATATTTTTGGGGGTCTAGCCGCCACTTTAGTTTCCCTACCTTCGGCCATCGCCTTTGGAATTTTGGTCTTTACGCCACTTGGAGCTGCTCATGCCCCAGAGGGCGCTCTCATGGGCATTTTAGGGACAATCGCACTCGGGATTGCAGCTCCTATCTTTGGGGGAACACCCAGGCTCATCACAGCCCCGTGTGCTCCCGCTGCAGCCGTCCTTGCCACTCTCACTGCAGAAATTATAAAACCTCAATTTCACTTTTCGCCTACAGCTATTCCTCTTTTAATCACACTGGTTATTTTTCTAACCGGCATTTTTCAATTTTTATTGGGTGTTTTAGGGGGTGGAAAACTTATCAAGTATGTCCCTTTTCCAGTCGTGGATGGCTACTTAAGTGGAGTGGGAGCTATTATTTTGTTGGGCCAAATTCCAAAACTTTTTGGTTTTGCAAAGGGGACACCCACTTTACTCGGAATTTTTTCCCCAACACTTTGGGCCTGGCAAGGAGTTGCAGTGGGCGCACTCACCATTGCAACCATGCTCATTGCTCCAAAAATAACCCGGGCAATTCCGGCCTCAATCATCGCGCTTGGAGTAGGCATTGCCACCTATTTTGGACTAGCTGAGTTTTATCCAGAACTTTCAGTCCTTACAGGAAATAAACTAGTGATTGGGCCCATCGATTCTTTTTCAGGATCTCAGTTTATCAAAACTTTTTTGGATCGCTTTCATGGGCTAGAAATTTTTAGTCACATTGAAACATCCACTGCAATCCAATTTATCATTACACCCGCTTTGACGCTTGCTGTTTTACTATCTATTGATACTCTAAAAACTTGTGTGATCTTAGATGCACTCACCCGAACAAGACATGAGTCTAATCGAGAATTGAGAGGACAAGGGTTGGGAAACATTTGTACCTCTCTCATCGGAGGATTGGGTGGAGCTGGAACGATGGGGGCCACCCTCATGAACTTTAGCAGTGGTGGACAAACTCGAACTTCAAGCCTCCTTTCAGGAGTTTTTGCACTCTTGACTTATCTTTTACTTTCTCGACTTGTCGCTTGGGTTCCGCTGGCAGCTTTGGCAGGCATCCTCATTGTTGTAGCGGCACGAATGATCGACTGGAAGAGCGTTAAATTTCTAAAACACCGTTCTACAGCGCTTGATTTTTTTGTGGTTCTAGCTGTGATTCTCACAGCTATATTACTCAATCTCATTGCAGCTGCCGGAGTTGGGGTGGCCTTTTCGATTCTTTTATTTTTAAGAGAACAAATTCGTAGTTCAGTAATCCGACGTAAGCTATTTGGAAACCAAGTCTTTTCTAAAAAAAGAAGACTGCCAGAGGAAATGAAAATTCTAAACGAAGTGGGAGACGAGACCGTTATTTTTGAACTCCAAGGCCCTTTGTTTTTTGGAACGACAGATCAACTTTTTTCTGAATTAGAGCCCTACTTATCAAAAGCAAAATACGTGATTTTAGACCTTAAAAAAGTAACCACTGTGGACTTCACAGCCGCCCACTTGCTCGAGCATATTGAAGCCCGAATTGAGGAAAACAAAGGCTGCCTTGTGTTCTCAAACTTACCCCTTCACCTCTCTCAAGGACAAGATTTAAAATCCTATTTTAGCGAAGTGGGGCTTGTACAAGCCCAAAGCCGGATTCAAATTTTTTCTGAGTTAGACGATGCACTCGAATGGATCGAAGATAAGACTTTGAGCAAAGGGACTTCGCCCGAGAAAAACCAAGAGATTTTAAATCTTTCTCAAATAGCGATTTTGACAGGGCTCTCGCAAGAAGTTTTAGATGAGCTTAAAAAATGTACTCAAGAAAAAACTTTTCAAGGAGGAGACAAAATTTTCAAAAAAGGCGACCGGGGCGACGAAATTTATTTTATTAGAAGAGGCGGAGTCAAGATTTTACTCCCTCTCCAAGGAGAAAAATTTCACCATTTGGCCACTTTCTCTAGGGGAGATTTTTTTGGAGACCTGTCCTTTTTAGATCAAAAAGCACGCTCTGCTGACGCGATTGCATCAGAACAGACAGAGCTCTACATGATCTCTCGGGCAAGGTTTGACGAATTCACATTAAAAACCCAGGGAGTTGGGAGGATCTTTTTCTCTCAACTTGCCCATGGACTAGCCCTTCGGCTCAGGCAAACCGACAAAGAGCTACGCGCGTTGGAGGAAGCATAAAGCTTCCTCCAATATTATGAAAGCATAAAGCTTCCTCAACTATTATGGAAGCATAAAGCTTTCCTTAAAAAAATCACATACAGAAAAGTAATGGCTAAAAATGGAACGGAATAGATTTGAAGTGAAAAAAACAGAGGAGCTCCAATAATGTCTAGGCCTGCAGTCGAAATCGCAAAAACTCCGAAAATAAAGCTTGCCCACTCCCATCTTTTTAATTTTCCAGCCAAAAGGATTGCAACGGGGATCGCCAGCATGCTTTGCGAGTACTTGAATGTCTCTGGCATGAAATAAAGATAGGCAAAAATGCCCAATGCAAAATGCACTGCGCGAAGGTGCAAAGATTGAGTTTTTTGACCTAACCACAAACAGAGAGTCAAAAGACATCCTAGGACAACCAAGCATCGAGTCAACAAAATGGCCATCTCTCGAGAGATCCAACCTAGGTTAGAAATTCTAAGCCCAAAGCTCAAAAGAGATTGAGATCCGTAATGAGCGGCGTCAAAATAAGAAGCATCTAAACTCACCACCTTGATCCAGCTTTTCCAGAGTTCAAAGCTTTGAACAAACGATCCCACCGCTAGGACTGAGCAAAAACTGAGCAAGAGTAGCAATAAAAGGGCTATTCCCAGAGAGCGCTTTGCAAACCCAAACCCCTCTCGAATGAATAAAAGAAAAAGGAAAGCAGGAGCAAGCTTAAATAACGCTGGGAAAAAAAGCCACCCCCCTGCTTGAAATGGCTTATGACCCAGGAATCCAAATAGCGACAAAGAAAAACCAAGAAACATAAAGCCTGAGACTTGCCCTGAAGTAAAAGTATCCAAGCATAACCTAAACACAAAAAGCAAGGAAGCACATGTGATCCAAAGCGCTTTTTGAGGATTACGTTCTAAGAGTAGAAGAGAACGGTAAAGAAAGAAAAAACCCAGAGTATAGCTTAAAAATTGGAGATAAAACCAAAAAAGTTTGCTCTCTTGGATGGGAAAATAAGCCAAAGGTTTAAGCAAAGGCAAGCTGGCAGGTGCGTACCTAAATGGGGAACTCCCATCTTGTTTGAAATCATAGATTTGATCGATTTTACTCGCATTCAGCCTTTCCGAGGCTCGATAGTAAACAAAAAAATCTGAGTAGTTGCGCTCACTATAAATTTTATAGGAATAAAGTGGCAAGGAGATGAAAGTGAGTAACACCGCTAAATAAAAAGTTAGCTTTCTAAGCTGCACCACCTTATCACTTATAGACCACCTCTAATTTCAAGACTAGGAAATCCTATTGACACCTACCGCCAAAGTCGCTATGACGCCATCAGACATAAGGGGGTGTTATGGCAAATACAGCAATTAGAATCGTCGAGAGCGAAGAAACAAAAATCCAGCCAAATAATATACCAAGTAATATAGAGGATAATAAACCAGATAATAGTGAGGATATTAAATCACTCAAAAAATCAATCATTGGAGAACGCCTCACCTTGGCTGCGTTTAACCAACTCTCGGGCATTTTATCGGGCTATCCGTATGTCAAACTCGTCTTTGACAAAGAGAATAAGACCCTCCATTTTATCAATAACCACCACTGCTCTTTTCATGCAGAGTACATTGCAGAAAATATTTTAGGCTGGAGCAAAGCTCAACTCGAAGATCAGATCGATTCGTTCAATAAAAGTGTTTATTTTGATCCCAATCGTAGATTTTACCTCGGCATTTTAGCTCTCCACAAAAGAGAGGAAAAAAGATTCTTTTCGCTCGAAACAGTCGAAGTGGACGTGATGAACTCAGAGATGATTTCTGATTTTTACCGTTTTGTAAAAGACAATGTTGACCCCTCTCTGCCTATTGTGTTTAAACCTGCCAATCATTTTCAGGAAACAGAACTTCAAAAAATAGACTCTGCTCTTTTGCCACGTGTGATGGCCTATGAGCTTTTTTCTACGGCCTCATTTGTGGCTTTAAACTCCGGGGTAGCCAAGGGCAGAATTCGCGCCTTCAAAACTCTCCAAGATTATCAGCAAAATCGCCAAAGTCTCGAGTGGTACGATATTATCGTCATGAGTCGAGTTCCAGATGATATCCCAAGAATCTTAGGCATCATCAATGCGGAACAGACCACCCCACTTTCTCATACCAATGTTTTGGCCACAGGATGGCAAATTCCAAACGCAATTCAAATTGGAATTTTTGATCAAATTGACTCTGAAAACTTAAATCTCAAGTGGGTGCAGTACAAAGTTTTAGCCAATGCCACTCAAATTGAATTAAAAAAAACCGATATCCCAGAAGAAATCAACCAAAGGCCTGCCTGGAGCTTGCAACGAATAAAACTCGAGTCCCCAGAAACCACACATACTCCCATTGTTGATTTGAGTGAACTCAGGATGAGCGATCGGTACCGCTATGGTACAAAAGCTGCTAATATTGGCGAGCTCTGTTATCTTTTAGAAAATACTTCAGAAAGACTTATTGGATTTTACAAAGTCCGAAGGCCCCCCAGGCCTCATCTCCTACCCTATTTGGCCCAGCTTTTAGGCGTCTCACACATCCAAGAGGAAGCACTTTTACAGTCCTCACAGGAGTTCTTAAAATCTTTTGTCAAAATCCCCAGAGGCATTGCCCTGCCCTTTTCTGTACAGCAGGAATTTTTAGAATCCTCACCGCAGATGCAACAACTGATCGGAAAACTAAAGATGTCCATTGAACTGGGGGCCAGGCAAGTGGACTCCTTGTGTGTGACCTTACAACAATTTATAAGAGACTCTCGAATTTCGGATCGATTAAGAAATAACATTGACTCTCACATCACACGCCACTTAAGCGGAGTTTCTAGCTTTGTCGTGCGCAGTTCATCAAATGCTGAAGACTTGGAAAATTTTTCTGCCGCCGGACTATACGAATCTATCAACCATGTCACCAGTAGCGATAAACTTTTTGACAGTATCAAACAAGTCTGGGCATCACTTCTTTCTCCAAGAAGTGTGCGACTCAGACAGGAGATGGGAATTTCTTTAGACGACAGCTACATGGGAGTCATTATTCAAGAAGAAATCCCCAGCACCATGGGAGGAGTACTGGTCACCACCAATCCTGCGAACCGTGGGGACTTTAGAAATGTGTATTTTAATATTTCTCCAAAATCTGTGGTCAGTGTAGTCCAGGGAGAAGGCTTGCCTCTCCAATACCTCTACAATACCGTCGAAGGCGGCGGAAGAACGGTGTCACTCGGAAACTGTAAAGAAGACTTAAACTCAAGCCAAAAAGTACACCTCCAAAAACTTGCGCTCGCGGGAAGACTGCTACAATCTCATTTTTCTCCCGATTACACCTATGGCCACCCGGTCGATATCGAGTGGCTCGCAAACAACGAAGGAGTTTTTGTTTTACAGCTGAGACTGTTTGCATGAAAAAAACAGTCCGAATTTTTTATGCCTTTCAGTTTTTTTTCTCCCTGCTTCTTTGGCTCCCTATCTTTTACGAATATCAAAAAAGAATTGGGCTTAATGACACTCAGATTTTTCAAATTCAAAGCTATTATTATTTGATTTTTTGTTTTCTAGAAATCCCAACGGGACTTTTTGCAGATCGTTTTGGCTACCTGCGCTCCATGCAATGGGGAGCCGGATGTTTAGTTCTGTCTCATTTCTTTCCTATTTTTGCCCAGAGTTTTCTAGGCTTTATGGCACACTTTACACTGATTGCGCTTTCGAGGTCCTTTATTTCTGGAGCCTCAAGTGCTTATCTTTATGAGTTTTTAAAAAAAGAAAATTCACTCTCTGAATACAAAAAAGTCGAAGGGAAAGCCCGTGCCTATGGACTCATCGGCAAAGTTGTTTGTTGGGCTTTTGTGGGCTCTCTGATGCAATTGCAACTCACCCTCCCCTATTGGCTCACTCTTTTTTCAGCTCTTCTTTCCTTTGGCTTTTCGACTCAGCTTCCAGCTGTCTCCATTCAAAAGAGAAAAGCAAATGCTCTTTCTCAAATCAAAGGAACTTTTATAAATTTGATCCAAACACCTTTTTTAATCCTCGTTATTTTTCAAGGAATCGGGATTTTTGTTCTAAGCCGCATTTGCCAAGTCAATTTATTTCAACCCATCCTAGAATCTAAACACTTTGCCCTTCCGACTTATGGGATGATCATGTCTTTCATGACTGTTTTTGAGGCTGTGGGGTCTTTGCATCCCAGACAGATTCAAAAATATTTCTCCAATTTGCATTCCGTTTATATTTTTACTCTTTTTATGGCTGGCAGTTTAATTTTTATCCCTTTTTTAGGACAACTGGGAACCCTGTTCGCCCTCGGGGTGTTTTCTTACTCCGTGGGGTGTTCGTTTCCGATCCAACGGCAGCTTCTCAATGACTCAATCTCAGACTCTACCTATCGAGCGACTCTCCTTTCGCTAGAATCCTTAACCGATCGAGGGATTAACGCTTTTGTGGCAGCTCTCATTGGGAGTTTTTTGAGCCATGGGAAACTAGATCTATTTTTAATTTATTCGGGTGTGGTAACCGTCTTTTTTATGTGCTTACTGACCTTGGGGCAGGCCTTGAAAAAAAGAGCTATTCGTTTGAGTGTTTCGGCTTGATTATTGGATAAATATTTTTGACCAGTCAGTGGCCAATTCGAAATCCAGATCTAAATAATCTAGCGAAAAAGCTCCTAGGCTCGGATCTAAAACTCCAAGCCCAGTATAGTGCTCTGCCTGAGTTCCTGATCCTTGTGTGTAAGCAAAATATCTTATGGGGTTTATTTCATTTATTGCCCTTGTCTCATTTGTATCAAATAGTCTTTCGAATGATTCCTCGGCAGAAAATACAATCTGATTGATTTTGGTGTCGAAGTACATAAAAAAGAAATGAAAAGTTTTTGAGCCTGGAAAAAATGGACTCACCGCAAAAGTCTCTTTGACTTTAATAAATGGCCAAAGGTCATTTCTTGCTTTTTCACTCCCTATGACATGAGGTAAGCTGGTTTTAATATTTTCGCCGAGTGGAGAGTAACCACTCGGTTCATTTTTATTTTCTCCCACAACAGGCTTAAGCTCTGCTGGGATTTTATCTAGAGTCTCACTGTCAGACTGGTTTCCCCTTGTCCAAAGATCGTAGCCATAAACCATGTGGCTTGGCCGATGAGGGGGGTGAACGGGAACACGTGGATTCGTTTTGAGTATTTTGAATGTAGAAAAACTCATTTTGTCTAAAATGACAGCTAGCTTTTTAGATGCTTCTTGGAACAGATTTGGATTTAGGATTTCTTTAAAATACAAGAGCAACCTCCCAAAATCTACAAAGTCATCCAGTGCTGTTTGTCTATTTTTTAACGTTTTTGAGAGTCTGTTTTTTATTTCTAGGATTTCATTTTTTGTTTGAAATGTTTTGGACATTTTTAGATTTTTAACAAATTCAGAAATATTTTGAACCAAGTCTTCTATTTTTGATAAATCAACAACGCTCAAAGTTGCCGGAGTAGTCACCACGTTTTTAGTTTGTTTTCCACCTTTATAAAACGAATAAGAATTAATAAATTTTTTGGCAAGCTCATTTGCATTTTCCTCTGCGCTGTTTGTACTCGCTTGTAATATTTTTAGACTCTCAAAAGGAGTGCCAGACGAAAACTCTTTCTCTTCGGAAGCTATTAAAAGCTGAGCAAGATTTCTGAGTTCAAATCCAACTTCAATACTTGACATAAAACAAGCATCAAACCATAAAATTTCTAGTGGTTTTTGACCTTCTCGTGGTGGCAATACTGCTTCTAATTGTTTTCGTAAGGGTTTTAGTTTTATTCCGTACAAGCCCTTATAAGCTAGTCCATGAGCATAAATCATGAGTAGCCTTTTTGAACTTGTTTCAGAAAATGCAGTTTTAAAAAAAGAAATTAAAAACTGATTATTTTGTATTAGCTTTTGAGTATTTTTATTTTTTTTGTCCACTGTGAGAGTGCCTGGAACAAAGACTTGATAGGGCGTTTTATTGATTTCACAATGTGGTGGTTCAAAAAATAAATCCTCCCATGGATGGGTCTCTCTAGAATCAGGTGGAGCCACATAGTATTTAATAATGCGATCCTCGAACTCTCTTAAAATACTCAGTTTAAAATTAGGCCCTACAATGGACTGGGAAAGCTCCAAAATATTTTTATCAATATCTCTTTGATAGTCATCATCAAAATTAGAGTCTAAAAATATAACTGCTACTTCCCATGGCAAGGGTTTGATTGTTTGCGCATGAGCACTCTGAAAAAAAACAAATGCGCAAAAAATAGAGCCAAAAAACAGCATGTTCTATCTGTGTTCTGGTCTCATTCCGGGGATCTCACTATTTGACTCATCTTCATCTCCATTAATTGCCAATAAATTATCGCTATCTGTAGTATCTGCTATATCTTGGTAAGTAGTAGGTACTTTCAATGTAGCAAATTGATGAATGGCTTCGACTAGCTTGCTTGTCCCTTGTGGGATTGCATTAAACGCTGTTTCCAGACCATTGTTGATAATGTCTAATTTTGCTGTACCAACACCGTCAACAAGTGTCCTTTTGGGTTTAAAATACATCGTGTTGTAATATCGGTACGAAGTGCAGCTATTAAAGAAATAGATTTGGTATTTTTTAGGGTTTGATCTAATTTTAAATTTGTGCATTCTTTCTATTGCAGCCAGATCCAAGTGCCCACCAAGCCCCGAGTGTCCGTCATAAATCATTGTAGATGCATTTTCTATGGCATCTTTATAAAAATAATGAAAAGCCTCACTTGATTCGTTAATCCCGGATGGACCGAAAAAATGACGAACAATTATTTTTTTAATATTTGTTTTTGGGTTATCATAGGTTCTCACAAGATCTTTGACATAAGGCACCGTTAAGTCAGGTAGGCGTGGAACAATTTTGAAAATATCTAAGTCATTCCATTGTTTTTCGTCTTTAAACCCAAAATCATTTAGCAAAGTATTATAAATATCTTCGTAATTATATGCATTTATATCTTTAGTGCCCTCACTACTCATAGGGTCATGATTGCTTTCGTTAGGATTGTCCATGCCCATGTTTACACTGATTAAAACAGTGCCATTATCATCAGCAAGGTGGTCATATTCTGGATATGTCTTTTTTGTGTTTTCTTTTTTCTCAAGCTCAGTAATTGGGATTCTTGCAAAAAGACTCTTCCCATGGTCATGAAACACACCTGGCTTATATTTTGATAAATTAAAATCCATACCACGATTTTTTATTGGACACCCCACTCGGTCTGGGAACCAAAAATACCAAAAATCACCTTCAGTTTGATAGTGACCATCAGTGCAGCGGTTTATGCCGTCACTGGACTTAGAAACTCTAAAAATACTACTTGGTTCAAATGGCAACCAGACTGCGTAATTGTTGCTTGTAGCGCTTTTTTCTACAAGGATTGTTCCTGCATAGGAATAAGCAACTTGCCAGATATTGTCTTTGCAAACTTTGTCTAGAATTACTGTTGTTTCTCCACCTTTTGGCACACCCTTGCTTCCAAAGCGAGCCATAGGTCCAAAGAGGTGGACAAGTTGCGCCTCAAGAGCTTCGTCGATTGTGTCTTGAGAAGGGGCTCTAGATGCTTGACAGCTTGTACTTGGAATTTCGACATAAAACTTAAATTCCATTTTTGCTTCTGATGCTTTTTTTGCATAAAAAAGTCCTCTTTCGACTTTTTTCTTAGGTTCTGCGTGTGTTGGTTGGCTGACAATAAATGCTGTAATAAAGCACATCGAAACAAAAACACTGAACTTGGTTTTTTTATACATATATAGACCCCTTTCAAAGTTAGATATCATTTGACTCATCGCGCTAACTTTGGCAAGAGTAATTTTTGAGGAGTGGCTTGGAAAGTATGAAATGGCATTTTTTAAAACATAGTTTTTTGTTACAGTATTTAATTACCTTTATCCCTTATTTATGTTTGGCTAGTCCAAATCCTCTTAGGGTTTTACCTTTTTTTGCTCCTACGGGGTTCGAAGCATCGCTGGCATTTGACCATAGTGTCGAATTTGATTTTTATGACCTCGATTCCAAAGATTCCAAAATAAACTTACGTACTCAAAAACTAAAAGAGAATACAGCCAATGATGCGATTAAGAAGCAACTTAAGTTTTTAGCTGGCGCATTAAGTGTCCAACAAGAAGAAGCAATGCAGGGCTCCGTAAAGGGGGATTATAAAATTAATATCACTGGCTATACTGATCCCAAAGAAGGCGACACTAGCTGGGTCGCTCATTACCATTTCGAAGGCACAGTGCTTTTGAAAGATCGAACCGATAATACAGTTGAGCTAGCTTTACCCATTGACCCTAAAAAAATTTGGGCTGCCACCGGAAAAACAAAAATCATAAAAAATCCACAGACAGGCGAAGACGAATACTTTAATCCATGCATGGAAGTCTGCGTGCCCGGAGATTTTATAGAGTTTTATTTTTATTACTTTTGGAAGCCTAAACTTCCAGGCTGCCCTCTAAAGGAAATCTCGCAAGTTAAGGTTGGAGAAAAAGCTGATTATAAAAAATTTGAAGCCAAATTTTTGCGCTTTGAGTCAGTCGAAGAAAAGAAAAAGAAAGTGACTTATCCTAGGTATAACGAACTCGTAAGACTGGCGAAAGAGAGTGACAAAATTAAACAAGGTACGCTAAATGTGAGTCTTATTGTAGGCATGGATGATCCATCCAATTCTTGGAGGCCTATTGCAGAAAACAGTGTCAAACAAGACGACGGCGGAAAGAGCTTTGCTCTTTATCAAAAAGCTATAGAAAGTCTTGGTTTTAAAAGCCGAAAGTGGTCTATCCCAGAACTTATAAAATTTTACGAAGACAATGGCCTTGAGTGGCGCAGAGATGATTTTACACAGATAGAAGAAATAAAAGAAGGAGAAATTGTTGTAGAAAGAACTGAAAAATTGCTTTTGCCAACTGTTTTTGATTATAAAAAAGACTTCCTCTATAAAAAAGATTTTGGTGGAAAAGTTGAAATGAACATTAGGTTAATTTTCACACCCACTGGGCTACACGAAAAATCAAAGTTTTTCTGGTTATTTTATAAAAATGCACTTAAGCATCATTCGGTCATTATTTTCGATGTCCACTCTGGTATGGGCAAGGATTTAGACAAAGATATTTTGGAGCATGCTTTAGAGTCAGCCATTCGCATGTCTGAAAAGAGGTATCAAATTACACATTTTGACGCTTGCAGTACTTATGGATATTACAATGACGCCTACGTTAATGAAAAAGGTGGGCGAAGATATTTTAATAATATTACAAATGGTTTAGTAACTGACATGGACTTAACTGTTGAGCAAAAAATGGCTCTCGTTCACTCTATTGTGGATTGGCTCGACGCGAAAGAAGCATGGAGCTTTCAGAAAATCACAGCTACTATTGACAGTGGTAGTCTCACAGCTGTGAATGGTGATGATGACAACCCCACTCAGACGCCCGCGTTTCCAGAATAACCTCTCTTGGGAAACTAAAACCCATACCCAACGCTGATCGATGTGGTTTGGTTTGTAATTTGGCCTGTACTGCTCGTATTTAATTTGACATCAGAAAAATCCAAATAAAAAGAGAGGGGGTGTTCATTGTCAATGGGAAATTCTACCCCACCGCCCAGGGCTAGCTCTCTTTCCCTAAAGCTCGGAGCGATGCTTTTATTGAGGGGAACATATTTTAAATACCCTACATAAACATGCCCGTTTCTGTCTTTTAATCTATAAACTGGATAAAACTGAGGATAGATGAGCGTTTTATATCCAAATGCTCCACCTGTCCCAAGCATGCTAGAATAGTACACTCCCACTAAAAAGCTAAGCCGCGATGGACTTTTGACAAATGGAAAAACATACCCGAAGCGAACATTGATCCCAATAAATCGGACATCCGCACTTGTGCCTGACTTTGAGAGTGGAAGTAGATTAAAAAATCCATTGACGTTAAATTCCCATTGAGGGGGAGTCAAAAGATAATTGTAAGAAATTTTGAGCGTCGATGTCAGAATCGAAAAATCAGCAAGCGAAGTTTCACGGTAATGAAGATAAGAAAATCCAAGCGAAGTAAACACATAGGATCTTTTAGGAGGATTTTCTGAGGCAACTTTTCGATACACTCCCCAGTCTTTTACTCGAATCAAAATTTTTTGCATCTCTACTTCTCCGAGTGGCCCGACGGCAATTATTTCCACTGGTGTGACTTCGCTCAGCAAATGAATGGAGACTTCGAAATCAATTCCATTTGTTTTTTTTGGTAAAACTTGATCATTGTCTTTAAGCAAACTCCAATCCTGTTTAGAAAATTCAAATTTTAAATTAATAGTATTAATAAAATCTGTGCCTTGATTTTTTCGTTCAACAGGCATTAAAAGCTCAGTCAACCTAAAATCCTGGACCGATTCTTTGGGATCTTGGGAGGGCAACACTTCAGCACTCCACTCGACGCTGTTGGCACAGGCAAGGGCGCAAAAATGAAATAGTGAGATACACAATAAAATCCGGAAGCTCGATTGTTTGCAAAGAACACTCCAACCCACTTTAGATTCCTCCTCATTTACTTTTCGGAATTAAAATGACGATATTTTAGGGTTTTTTGTAAATAAAGGAGACAGTAGTTGACAAAAAAAGTCTATCTTTATTGACTGGGATTGATTATTTTTCTATTTATTTTGTGTAACCTTTAAAATAAGTGTAAAACAAACAAATGACGCATAAAAACATAAACCACAAATACAACTGGAAACCAGACTTGCCTGATTTTAGAGACTTTTCATTTAAACAAAATATTCTAGTCAAGTCGCCATTGCCTCAGAAAGTTGATCTCAGGGCGAAATGCTCTTTAATCGAAGACCAGGGCCACATCGGGAGTTGCACTGGAAATGCCCTTGCAGGGCTATTGGAGTTTTTAGAAATCAAAGACTTAAAAGACAAGGATCACACAGACCCCTTTGTATTTAATCCAGATACATTCGAAAATCTAAGCCGACTTTTCATTTATTACAACGAAAGAGTTTTAGAAAATCGTGTAAACGAAGACACTGGAGCAAGCCTCAGAGATGGAATAAAGTCCTTGGCACTTTGGGGGATTTGTCGCGAAACACTTTGGCCTTATGACCCCCAAATTCTTTTTAAAAAACCTAGTTTAAGTGCTTTCAATGAAGCTAAAAACCATAAGATTTCCTCTTATTACCGGATTGAGAATTTAACAGAAGCGAGGGAGTGTTTAGCCTCTGGATTTCCGTTTGTATTTGGATTTTCTGTCTACGAATCTTTTGAGTCACAAACAGTTGCAAAAACTGGAATGATGCCCGTTCCTAAAAAAAAGGAGCGGCTCCTCGGTGGACATGCTGTCATGGCAGTTGGCTATGATGATTTAAAAAAACTTCTAATAATAAGAAACAGCTGGAGTGCAAAATGGGGCCTAAAGGGCTATTTTTACATGCCCTACGAAATTGCAGAAAATACAAACCTAGCTGCAGACTTTTGGACGATTCAGAAATAAAGCCTCTCTTGAGAGGGTGCTTATCGGCTACAAATCACATAAATTAAACAAATTTTAACGCTAATAAATCCAACGTGAGCGCTACTGCATAATGTAACAACCATCCGTACACAATCGTCTCTGTTTGGTAAGACAAAACACCTAAAACAAGTCCAGCAATAATCGCTCCTAGGGTTTCTAGAAAAGGTTTGTGGTAGTGAATCATACAATAAGGAGCAAGCATGACTAAAATAGAATAAGGTCCTAGAGTGGGTTTCAATCCTAAAACCATAAAACCTCTGAAAAAAAACTCAACAGCCAAGAACTGTAAAAAATAAGCAGCCTGAAAGACAAAAAACCTTGAACAAATTTCAGAGTTTTCACACCTAAAAAAAGGATACGTATTTTGAAAATCAGGTCTCAATGAAACAATGAAAATCACCGGTAAGATAAGCAAGTAGAGGTAGAAATAAATAGCCCCATTTTTTAGATTTAGATTTTTAGTGCTAAATCCAACTTGGCTTAAGGGTGTTTTTAAAAAAAACTTTAGAAAAAAAATGGGGAATACCACTGTTAAGAGTATCGTTCCACTGGCCCACCAAAGGTAAACATTTAGTGCATTTTGAGATCCAGGCAAAGGGTACTTGGCCCAGGAAAAAAGCTTCCATACTTTAGATGGGATAAAAAAATACTCAATAATAGTCAGTGCAAATGGAGTCCAAAGCAAAATGACCGTTGGAGTTAACTTAAAAGGACTCATGCTTTTTTTTATAAAATCCAGTATAAAGTCACCCATCGTCCTTATCACTGCTACACTAAAGTATAAGAAAAGTTTCAGTTCTAAAAAAGAACTATTATGAAATATTTGAAAGCGTTAGGAAATTGACGCCACTCAAATCCCCTTGATCGAACCCCCGTCGCAAGCGATGGCTTGCCCTGTGATGTAAGCAGCCTGTTCACTGGCTAAAAATACAGTGAGTGCAGCTACTTCTTCTGTTTTTGCAGTTCTTCGTGCAGGAACTGCTGCAATTCGATCGGGTCCAATTCCTAGTTCAGCGAGTCTTTCCGTCTGGGTATACCCAGGTAAAATGGCATTTACCGTAATTCCATATTGAGCAACTTCTTGTGAAAGGCTATTAGTCAGCCCCAAAAGTCCCGCTCTTAATCCATTGGAAACAGTAAGCCCGGGCAAGGGTTGTTTTGCCGCTGTTGAGGT
Source organism: uncultured Bdellovibrio sp. (assembly GCA_964490895.1). Classification (GTDB taxonomy): domain Bacteria; phylum Bdellovibrionota; class UBA1018; order UBA1018; family UBA1018; genus JACRAO01. The sequence goes on from CAZBEI010000107.1 coordinate 30,188, forward strand.
GATGAGTAAAATCCTACCCCACTGGTTTTTTTTCATGGATGGCAAAGCTGTTTGGATTGATTCTACTACGCTTAACCAAAGTGACTGAAACCCTAGTTCCCACTGCTCTGGTGTAATTTCTTCAAACGTGCCTTTGGGTGGGCCACCTGTATTTGTAACTAATATGTCTAATTTTCCAAATTTTTCAATTACTTTTTGAGTTAGGATTTTTGCAGTATTTTTCTGGGTGAGATCACAAGGGATGGCAAGCTCAGCCCTAATTTCTTGTGCAGTTTGATTTAGTTTTTCAATATTTCGAGCACAAATAGCCACTCTTGCTCCTTCTTCAATGAGCATTTTAGCAATGGCTTTGCCAATTCCCATGGAGGAGCCCATGACCAATGCTGTCTTTCCAGATAATTGTAGATTCATAATTCTACCTTTACTATCATTGCACTAGTGCTTTGGCAAGAAAGTTTCTGCCCCTTTTTAAATACCTTTTTTAAATAAGTGAACTAAAATAAATCTTAGGAATCAGTGCGGACTGCTCTTTTGAAGTCAAAGGGTATTTCGTGTCCTTAGCATTCTATTGCAGCAATTGATCTCCCCTCTCTATTGGTGAAGTGAGAAGGAGAGTGTCTGACGAAACCTAAACGCTAGCTTAATTTTTTTAAAAAATTAAATCTCTTTTTTAATCCTGAACAAATCTTAAGGAACTTGTCAGTGTACGAAAGCGACGGTTTTGGCGATAAAGATACTATGGTCGTTTAATTTAAAACTAAAAAAGGGGAAATTATGAGAATAAAAAATAAAATAACAGTACAGGGACTTCTCTTAACTAGTCTTGCCATAACGAGCGTGCTTGTTAGACCGAGTTTTGCCGGAGATGAAGAACTCATCAAAAAACTCAAAGAAGCAAAGTTGAGTCTTGTGCAAGGGATTGCCTATGCAGAAAAGAAAAGTGGTCCAGTCACGTCTGCAAAATTTGAAGTTAAAAATGGAAATCTGCTGCTGAGTATTTATACTGCTCCACAGGGATTAAATACATCTCCAGAGTTGACAGATCTCACAGAGCTAAATGGTTTAGCAACGACTGATCGGTATGAACCTGAAGTCGAAGTGTTTAGTGATAAAGCACATATCGCTCGTGCTTCGGTACACCTGTCAGTGATGCAACTTTCGAAATACGCTTTGACTCAAATCATTGAGATTGCACTTAAAGCACAATCTGGAGTTCCTTATTCTGTCAAAAATCCAATGATTCGAAATGGAAAAGCAGTGGCTGATGTTTTTATTGCCAACAATGAAGGTCGTTCAGTGAGGGTTACCATCAATGTCCAAACAGGAGATGTAGTGGTAAATTAATTTCAAATGGTGTCAGAACTTAGTCAGTTTTATGACAAAGGTAATGGCGTGGTTTGGGCCGCGCCCCGGACCTTGGACAAAAGTATCCTAAAAATGTGTAGGGCTTAGATCGACTCCCAACAGACATCGCCAGAATGTGCTATAAGGCCAGGCGAGTCAAGGAGTTGGAAGCAAATGTCGGAAGTAAGAAAAAGAAAGCGTCAGTTTGAGATCGGGTTCAAGCGGCAGGTTGTTCAGGAGGTTGAAAGCGGAAGCATCAGCCTTTCTGCTGCAGGACGGAAGTATGAACTCTCCCCTAATTTGATTAATCAGTGGAGAGACAAGTTCCGTGGGGGTGCACTGAACGATCAACCTACCAAGCGAGAGCGCGAGCTGGAGAAGGATTTAGAGCGTTATAAAGTTCTTCTGGCAGAGGCCCATGCGGACCGTGAGTTTTTAAAAAAAGCCAAGGACTTCGCACGACGGCTGAGAAAGCAAGATACTGCCGTGATCACGGGTCAGAACGTCAATCAGTTTCGAACCGATGTGAAATAATGAGTCTCGCAAGATCGACTTATTATTATCGTGTCAAGCAGGAGCCCGTGGCACAGCAGCGGGAAATTCGCGACGTCCAGACGCGTGACCTGATCGACAATGTCCATATTCTTTTTCCGACCTACGGTTACAGGAAGTTGCACGAGGAGCTGAGACGACGTGGACACTTGCTTAACGAGAAGAAAATCCGCAGAATTCAGGCAAAATATGGGCTATTTGCGACGCAGGTAAGAAAGTGGATCAAAACCACGGACTCCAGGCACAAGCTCAAAAAATATCCAAATCTGATTTCTCCGGCAATGTTGCTTACGGCTCTCAATTAGGTGTGGGTTTCGGACATCACCTACGTACGGATCCAAACTGGATTTATCTTCGTTGCCATCATCTTGGATCTTTGCTCTCGCAAGGTCGTCGGGTGGGCTATCAGCAAACGCATCAACGCGGAACTGGCGGTGACGGCGCTCAGAATGGCCATAGAGCAACGGAAGCCGGATCCAGGCTGCATCCACCACTCTGACCAGGGGATACAGTACTGCTCAGAAAACTACATCGAGTTGCTGACGGAATGGAAGTTTCAAATCAGCATGAGCCGCAAAGGTAATCCCTACGATAACGCCTGGGCGGAGAGTTTCATGCGGATTTTGAAGTATGAAGAGATTTACCTCTCGGAATACGAAACCTATGAAGACGTGGTAAACCGGTTGCCGCACTTCATTGAAGAAATTTACAACTGGAAAAGAATCCACTCGTCCATTGGCTACTTGACGCCGGAGGAATTTGAGTGGCAGATTAGAAAACAAAAACAGGAGACCGGTCAGGAGCCCCTACACAAAAACTAGGTTAGACTGTCCAAGGTCCGGGGCGCGGTCCATGCTGTCATTGACACCATTAGTTACAAATATAACATTAAAATCTTTGTGTTTGATTTTCCAGGTACTAATGAACTAGGTAAGGTACAAAATAAAAATCCTGAATTAAAAGTCACAGATATTAACTCATTGAGCGAGGATGATAAATATGCATACGAATATTATAGAAAAAATCATTTAAAGTGGCTTAATCCTGGCGGAGTAGGAAAAATGATCGCCCCTTATGCTGCAGCAGGTAGTTCAGAGAATATTGATATTTCTTCGTTGAGTAGGCCACATAGGGACCAACCTATTATGTTATTAAAATCTAATGCATTGAGAGACATTGTCCTTCATGAATTTGTTCATTTTCTTATTAATGAGAAGAGATTAAACAAATTTGTAGATTATCCAGAAATCGGCAAGTTAAACAACCTGAGCTCACTGAGAACAGGTGTAAAGCCAGCAAATGTTAAATTTGAAAAAATGCTCGAAATAAGAGAGGCGCTTTTAATACAGAAAAAGGGAAAGAAGTTATCTGCAGCAGAATATTCGAGCATTGTTACCTTGCCATATTGGGCAGCATTGAAACTTTTAAATACTCAATTAGATTATTTTTTAGGAACCCACGGAGAAGAAATTGGAGTTTGTTTGTTTCTTATTTTAAATCAAGAACATATGGTCCTTAGTGAATCTGGTTTAAATATACATCGAAATTATCTATTTCATGAAGTTCAATCTTTAGGTGAAGAGTTACTTTCTCTTTCTACTAGCTCAATCCTAAAAGAATTGCATGCTAACTTTAAAATTGACTCTAGCAATTGGAATCTCGAATTAAAAAATAAAATGAAGGCCTTTTTTGATAGAGTGGATGCAGTAAATTCTAAGTTAAGCGATGTGACTGACTGGTATAATAAAAATCACTAGCAGCACTCGTTCCACCCCCCAGGATCCACCTGACACGCTTCCATGGCTGCCATGCTCAACGGCGCAACCCCACGCAGACGACTGAGCCACCACCAGCATTGCGGGCGCCGTAGCCCATACCGCCATCAAGACCATTAAAACCGTAGGCAATGCTGACATCATAGGGACTGCTCGACGAAGACCAAAACCAGTGGCCATACATTTTTGGAAAAAGTTTAGAAAATTCTTTTTTTCCGTCTGGGGTAAACACGCCCCCTTCTAACTTAAAACCTGCTCTTAGTCGTCTAAAGTCAGGGTCTGCTGATGGAATAAATTTATTCTTATCTATTTTATCCTTTTCGTTTTTTACGTTTTTACCATTTCCATATTTCACTAGGGCTTCATCAAAAGTAAAAGTTCCCTCTTCAATCCGATCTGGCCAGACCATTCCTCTTTTTTCAGTAACTACACCTTTTTCATCCTTTTTATCAACCTCCATCCACCCTCGTACAGGGTCACTCACTCTTTCTAAGACAAGCCCTTCTGTCGTCTGGCACTGAGAACCATCCTGAAGCTTACTTATATCCTCAATTGTCAAACACGCTTGTTGTTCTGGCTCATCCGCAAACGACAAATAACCCATTCCCAGCGTTAAAATCACTGTTATCAAACTCAAAGCTTGTTTCATAAAACCCCCCAAGTTAAAGCATGTGAATACCGCAGAGGATGTCTCAAGTCTAGTTGAAATTTGAAGTTGAGTGGTTCACTCTTTTGGATGTGAATCTAAAAGATAACAATCCCGACAAGGGGAAAGAGGAAATCACCCAGGGGGCCAGTATTCTTGAGCCACTTTTTCGGCCAGCACCTTGGGATCGAAGTTGGGGAAGGAGTGCCATTCACATCTCAGTGAAACGGGTATAATAGCTTTGTAGAAACTCAAGAGGGTTAGATTTATATTAACCCAATCTTGTCTGATCAAATCTTTCCCGAGGCATCATTCCTAACTTATTCTTAAGAACGTTCGCATAATTAATCTGAAGGTCTATCAAGAAAATAAAAAACTGAAAGATTTAAATTCAAATATAATCGTTTTGGCCTATTTTAAAACCGGTGGCCCATGTCCATCCGAAACCGCTGATTTTGGACCAGTTTGACGGTGTCGCCTTCAATTTAAAAAAAGTCATTCCTTTTTTCCCTGAGGCAACACAAATTTTTTGACCTGAATGATTTTCCTGTTTTCTCTGATTATTTAAAGTATGGGGTTTAATCTACCATTTCTATTTTATGAGTATCAAACCATCTCAAGAGTTCTTCTTTGCTAACTTCGCTAGCTGCGCATTTTTCGATAATATCAGCAAGCGCAGATTTTTCAGTTTTACCCCCCAAAGCATATTTTAGATCCAAACCATTGGTATTCAGAAATACAACTGCTGACGAAGAACCCGTTCGCTTATTCCCATCCATAAAGGCATGACTTTTGACCAAGTAAAAACAAAGTGCTCCAGCTACCTGAGCAAGCCCGCCTACTGAAAAAGGATAAGACCCGGATAAAAAGCACTATGAATCACACTCTCCACTTTGCCTTTGCCATAACAGTGGTGCGGGTTTTTTCCATTCACGCAGACCAGCTTATTGACAGCAATGATTTGATCTGCGTTCGGAATATAGATTTTTTTCACTTCAGCTCATCCATAGCCTTCTTATGTTTTTTGAATGCTTTTTGAGTAGCTCCTTCCCAGTCTTTTGGATTTATTGGGATGAGTTCAATGGAATGAGGTTGTTTAATGAATTTTTCAACAGCAAGATTAACTAGCTTGGCAAGTTTAAGGTTTGGATTTCGCTCCAGATAAGCTTCAATCTTTGGTTCTAAATTATCTTCAAAACGAATAGTTTTAGGTTGGCCCATATATTCCTCCGTAGCCTTATGTTTACATAGTATTACATTTAGATACAAAATACAAGAAAATAATCTACTGCTACTAAGTGGGATATGCTTTGATAAATCGCCACCTTAACGCAGCTCAATCACCTAAAATTACATAATAATTATATAAATAACCCGCGTAGCAAACAAAGGGATATCATCAAGGAGGTTCTGCACTCTCTTGTTTTGGGAGTGGATACAGCAAAAGCGTATTACTGCACCGAAAGTAATCCAGATTCTTTTAAACTCATAAACATCAATAATTTAGAAGATTTAACTCCGACACAGCCCCAGTCGCAGGTCACTCCCAGGCTTTGGAGTGGTTGGCGTGATAGGGATTGGCTACTACACTCAGTCGCGTCACGCTCCTTCGTTGCGTAGCCTCACCTCAGCAAGCTTTTTTTGCACGCGTCTTTAGTATAAGTGCGCTAACGCGCACAGCTCACAAAGGCCCGCACAGGCGGGCCACGCTTGCTTCGCTTCAATCCCTATCACCCCAAAATTTTTTAAAAAAATATCTTCTTTGCAACGACTCGGGGGAACAGGATGTGTCCTTGCCTCATGGATGAGGCAAGAGGGGCCCAGTAGGCCAGGATGCCGGGAGTTGCAAAGAAGATATTTTTTTAAAAAAAGTTTTGGGGTGACACGATAGTACTCGAACCAATGGTCGTGGTCCGTAACTATGCGGCACCATGGATAAAGTCTAAAACTGACCCTTCAAGCTGGCAAGCTAAAACAGGGGTTTGAGGGAGGTTTTTATGTTTATGTCTAAGCTAATGGCGTGGTTAATCACTCTCGGATTTGCTCTCGCTTCAGTTGGAGCTTTGGGCAAGCGACACTCTATCTTGCTAAGAAAGCAGCACAGTCTTGTCAATATGAGCAATTTAGCCTCGCAAAATGGAGTAGAGCGTTAGTGGGGGATTCTCAGAGGAGAAATTAAAATTACGCCTGATACATTTTCCAGTGGTCTGGCATTAAAATTTCGCCATCCTTGTCATTAGATGCCACGGACATCCAATAGGGACCGGCAAGACGCATAAACTGTTTATAGTCCTCTTCGATGTTATTTGCGGTTCCATAAGCAGCCATTTTATTTGCGACCATGTCTATAAGACTTTGCTTTCGGTCAGCGGGAAAACAGGAGGGGTCTCCAAAAAGAAAACGATCCCCATCAATTTCAATAATACGACCTAAAAATATTTCTCCAGAACGATAGTCAGGAATGCCCCGTATCGTAGAAATCACGTCGTCAGTGAAAAGTTCTCGAAACTTTGTTATTCGAGACGTACTTAATATCTCCTGATAAAGCCCCAATCTCGATTTCCTGGCTGTATCAATGAATGATTTCAGGTGAGTCATATTCTCACCTTTTGTCAGAAAGACATCCTCAAATTCATCCAATACTGTTCGCCCATCCTTGTTTATCGGAAAATTAAAAAATATCCACGACTCAGCCACTACGCCGTCTTCGAACACACAATCGTCACTGAAGCGTTCTCGCAAGTCGTCCCAGCAACGATTTAGGGTTGGAAACTGTTTCTTATCAATTAATGACACTGCAAAAAGGTATAAAAAACGAAAAGATCGAAATGCATATTTTACGCTTTTAGGTACATCGTCGGCAAGATCATGGCAGTTAATAAGCTCGTGAAATGCCTTAAAATTGCGAAGTTCATTAAAATCAAGCTTGTCTGCACTCACTGGCAAAAGTTTCATCCAATCGGGTATAGCGTGTTGCATATATTCCCAATTCATCGCACAACGGGGAAATTCTAGGTAGTGTTATGTGAAAAAGAAAATACTCGTTGCGATCACAGCGCAAATGATTGGCCAGTATTTTACTGGTATAAAAAAGAGCGAATCTTTTCGAATCAAAAGAACCTTTTGCTCGGTGGCCGGGTTTATTAGAATCGCACTCTTTTTTTTGGCATGTTTGTCTAAAAAATAAGAAAGGATCAAAACTAGAGCAGCAGTTATGTAGAGTACAATGGCTGCACCAATATTTTCGCTTACACCCAAAATAAAACCTGTCTTAGTCGAAATTACAGCCACCAGAAGCCAACAAACGGGGACTAAAAATCCAAAACCTGACCAAATAATCATAAACAATAAACCTCCTCATAGGTTAAGAGCATGCGACCTAAATCCGTTTTCCAATTTCCTCAGCCGCCTTCTTAAGTGCCTCCTGAGCGGCTAATCCAAGTGGTGTCTTTTGAAATGCAGAACTGCTAAACCGTAAATTTCGTAGAAACTCTGCCGAGATTGATCCGGAAGCAGAAGCCGCTTTTCCCTCGGCCACAAAAGAATGAATTACCTCTCCAGTTGTAGCATCCACAATACGAATATTAATTACGGCTTTAGCATTTTGTTTTTTAACACCAACTTCTAATGATCCGATTCCAATTAAGCTCCCAACATCTACAGCCCCTCCTGCGCCGTCAGCACAAAGCTCAAAAGCAGTCACGTTGCCCATAATAGAGTATTGAGCTGTTCTAAATTTGTTTTTTGTAAGTGCTAGTTTCGGGTCGGCATTGATGAGTCTATGTTCCTGTTCGTAAACTTTTTCAATATTTTTACGTTCTAGGATTTCGAACTTTCCAAGCTTAGCCAACTCAGTAGTGAGCTGGTCACGAAAGTCATCTCCCATCCAGTCACGGTTCCATAACCATGGACCACAAGTAGATGAGCCCGAGTTCTCTGAAAATGAACTGACCGCAATCCGGATTCGATGTGTGGATTTAGGATCTTCTTGAGAAGCATAGAGCAAACTCGCGCCAGCGGTGCATTTTAACATAATCATCAACAAAAGCACGAAGCTCCCGATCCGAATCCGTGTCACCCGATCTCGATCCTCCTCTGGTACGCGACTTTCTACAAGTCTGTAAATCCGATAGATAAGCAACAATTGAATCAGCGAATACACAAAACTAAAAATCGAAAAAAATGCCATAAAATCTCCTCTTTCGAGGTATGTCACAGAGCATAAAACGTGCCAAAAGATCATTGTCAGGATATAGTCAGATACCATTCAAATTATACGGTTTTTTTGCACTTTTGATTTTATAGGTTTGCCACCTGTAGGCAGTTCCCTACAGCCAGTGCAGTAGACAGCCTACAGGACTGTTGACCCAGGAACGTTTATATAACGTTTATATAATGATGCCAGGGTTACGTTGAGCTGAGCCACGACAAACGCACCGTATTTTTCGAGAAATTCACTTGACAAAATATGTCCATTAAAGATAAAGTTCGCCAGTTTGCAATTAGCTAGGTGCCACAGCTCATGAGTTAGATGGCAGATTTGGAATAGTATGACCATGAACATGTTTCGACAGGCACTAGAAATCTTCGTAGATGGAGATATCCATAAAGATGTGCCAACACTCCAGGCTTCTCAGAAAGTTCGATCACAGGATGTGAGTGGCGGTGGGCTTGCGCGCATTCGTTCCACACCTTTTATGCACCGACTAGTAACTCGTATAGATGGGCGAACTATTCAAGCGAATGGTTCTACCATTGTTGATTTTGCTCACTGCGGATACCTTGGTGTCGATCATGATCTGTCGCTTGAGGATGTCGCGACAGCAAAATATTGGGGTTTAAGAAATGGGTGGAGCCGAATTACTGGCTCTACTTCGTTGTCCAGAGGGCTTGAAGTTGAACTAGAAGCGCGACTCGGGTTTCCACATGCTCGTCTTGGTCAGTCAATCAGTCTTATCAATCTCACGGTGTTCAGCGCACTCGCAAAACGCTTTCCGAATTTTCTATTGGAGCGCGATATTCATATCACTCTTCGAAACGGCATTAGTGCTGGAATTGACCGCAATAGCCATCAGATCATGAACTGGTCTATGTCCGATCTCGGAACTCTGAAAAATCACCTAGATGCTCTTCCTTATAACGAACCTAAGTTGATCACGATCGATGGTATTTATTCGATGAAGGGTGTGAGTGCGCCAATCGAGGAATTGCTTTCACTTTGTACAACATATAACGCTGTTCTCTACATTGACGATGCTCATGGGTTTGGCGTTGAGGGCCATAACGGTTACGGCGTCATTGAAGGAAAAAAAAGTTTTGATCCGAGCCGTGTGATTTATGTTGGTAGTTTTTCAAAGTGCACTTCAAATCCAGTTGCATTTATTTGTTTTGATTCCAGTCTTCAGGATTTGATTGACGGATTTGCACATTTTCTAAGTTTTTGTGGTCCACCTTCGAATATTCATATCGCCACCTCCCTTCGGCATCTAAAAAACTTTCCTAAAGCAGATTTTCAAGCGAAAAGAAAGAGACTCACGTCTCTTTCTGAGGCTGTTTATGATGGATGCAGTGCCAAGGGAATTCCGGTTCTCTCCTCACGTGGGAGTCCAATTGTCTCAATGCGAATCAACCCAGACATGATGGAAGAAGTGGTTCAGCATTTCTACTCTGGTGGTGTACTCGGAAAGCCGGCCATCTTTCCGGTGGTTAGACGGGGTGACGAGTTGATTCGTTTTACAGTTAGTGCTGCACATACGGACGAAAACATTAATCGCCTTATTTCGATTTCAAGTCTTGCGTCACTGGGGTTGGAGACTTTATGACTGGTAATCCAGAATCAATCCTCACGGAGCTAGAATCAATCACAGGTACCAAGCGAGAGTATTTGTTGGAGCGGCCAGTAGTTGTCAGTGAGCGTACTCGCGAAAGTTTCCACAGTGGAGTGATTCAAACTGTAATGGGTTTGGTGGCATTCTATAATGAGCGAAAACTCAGGCTGCTTCCAGAAGAGACGCAGGCGTTGCAATCTATTTGTCGTTTGGAGTCTCTACCAGCGCTTGAGATGTCGGATATTTTTGGACGACCTGATGGATTTCTTACCCAGGATGGATTTAAGGTGATCGAGATGAATCTGGGGCCGTCAATTGGCGGACTCATAGCAATCGATATTCTTCAGAAGTATTGGCTGAAAAAAACTAATGACCAATTTGATTTCGGGAGGCTTTGTGATTCGCTTGCAGCATGTCTCTCAGAAAAAGTTGCAAACTCAAATGTTCCCATTATTGCTTATCGCATTCATGATCCGCGTTTCGCACGTTATGAATTTCAAAATACTGTCCTAGAAGAAATTTTAAAACGGTGTGGACTCAATTTTAGATTTCTATTTTTGTCAGAACTATATTCAGTGATTGGGGCTGGTACAAATCCGTCACTATTGCTTAGAAGGCACGAGCCTGAGACTGGTGATCCACATGACGTTGCATTAAGGGAGTTCGAACGTTACGCCGCAGATCGTAAGCTTGATATGCTCTGCCCGCGTGAAATCTTTGATGTACTAGATAGTAAACTATTTCTTGCTTTTTTTAGCGAGTATTGCAAACCAACCGGGGTCGTACTTTCTAGATGGGTGGGCAGCAGTGAGTTGATTAAAATTGATAAATTCAAAGATCGTTTTACTTTTTTGAAAGAGAATCGAAAACAATATGTCTTGAAACGGGATGCTTCATTCTTTGGTATGCACGTCATTTTTGGTGATGAGGTCGATTCGCAGTCAGAATGGGAAATGATTTTAAATAACGCTCTCGCCGATGGTAACTGGATTTTTCAGGAAATTCAAACTGGTGTCGCACTCGAAACCGAAATGGATGTCGCCGGTTCTAAAGGCCCACTCTATGGAGTTATGAGTCCCTACATTTTTGGTTCAAAGTTTGGCGGCATTGCGGTTCGGGTGCGGCTTGATGAGGCGCATAAAAACTGTGTGATGCCTCACAATAGCAAAACTCTGATTTCAATTGCTGGGTTTCGGAGAGAGGCAAATCCTTCATGTTGAATTTTCTCCCCCCATTCGTATTTTCTCTTGCCATGTGGGCGCTGTTTTCAGATGTCCCTTCGAAAGCTCATGCTCCCTTTTCGCAGGAGACCTATTTATCGCTGATTGGTATCATTAAATATGGTCCGCCGCTGTTATTGTCCATTTTTGCCGGATACATCGTTCGATCGCGAATTAATCGAAGATTTGTTTTTCTTATTACGGCAGTGTGTAGTCTTGCTTTGTTCTTTTCATCAATGATTTCGATTCCGTCAATTGCGGCGTTGCTTGCAGTGCTCTCACTAGTAATGACCTCTGTACTCTACGAACCAGTTTTAGAGGTTCTTTGTGCTTTTTATGGTGAGCGAACCGGAAACTACATGGCAGTAAATAACGCCATGAACTTAGCACGCACTTCCGCAAGAATGCTTGCCCCTTTGCTCACACTCTATGTGATCAAATCCAGTGTGAGTCTATCGATCGAAGTGATCTCTGGGCTATTGTTAGGATTGTCTGCCCTTCTGTTTCTGTTTGTCCGGTTTCCGGAAGATGTGCCCACTGAACAAGAGCAGATAGGTCATTGTGGTTTTTTTGCTTCACTCAAACAAGTTTTTTCTAACTCATCAGCGCTTCGAGTTCTAATCGTGTATTCGACTTTCTATTTGGCTGTGAACTATCTCGAATATTTTGTGACACTTCTTAATATAAATACTGGAATCAAGTTGGCCCATATGTTTTCGGCACTGGGCGCTGGTTTTGTGACCAGCAATTTTATGTCTCTCGTTCTTAAGCGACATATTAAGATTAAACCGGTTCATCTGTCTTATTCGTTATTTTTAACCGCACTTGGTTTACTTCTTTTACCTCTTGTCACTGGGCCACTTATTCTGATTTGCCCATTTGTAATTGGGTTGGGTAACGGCATTTCTGTGCCGCTTGGATCGTCTATTGTTCAGCAGTCTTTGGATAGAAATGGTGTGGCTGTATTTTTTGGTGCACTGGAAACGTCAATTAGTATCTGCGGCATTATTTCGATGGGCATTGGTTTTACAAGCTATAAGCTATTTGGCCCTCGTGCTGTTTTTTTAGTCGATGCTGGCATTATTGGAATGGCTGCCGTTTACTGGACTATTACTATAAATTGGAGGAATCGTGTTTCAGAATCAACCGCTCTGGCAAACAGCTGAGGATTCCTTTTTAGCAGAGTTTTCAAAAATCAAACGCTATCCATGGGGAAGTGTTTACCTTTGGAGAGATCATCCCGAGTGGCCAAAATTTAGTTTCTTAAGGGTGCTTGACCCAGCAATTATGGAGGACGAATTTCATAGTGCGATTCTGGCTTTTCGAACTAATTTCCAAAAAGATGCGGAAGAATGCTTTTTTAGACTACCGAGATCATTGGGCTTGTCACAGAAATTTTTGAGCCCTTACAAGAAGGACTCAGATTCAATTGTGTCCATAGTCTATAATCCTTATGAATGTGGCAACGAGACACTCGCAAACAGTCTTGTCTTAAAGCAATGTACAAGCGAGGAAGACCTTCGCCTATGGTGGGAAGTAAACTCTGATGCGCGAGAGCGCAAAAATCCTTTCGAAAGTGACCTTTGGCCTTTTATAACGAAAAAAAATTTCTCAGGAACAAAGTATTTTCTCCTTTTCGACGAGGACCGTGCCGTTACTTGCGGAGCGATTGAACAATTTGAGGGTGGGTATAATTCTTGGGGTATGGGCACTCGGTTGCATGATCAAAATAAAGGTTACAGTCGTGCCTACATGCATGACATAGGTCGACTCTTTGGGGATAGGATTTATAGTCAAGTAGATTTGGCAGAGCAAAGATACACTTTTTTGAGCCGTCTGCCTACAACGCAGGTCCTGGAAATCGAGGATCTTTATGTCTGCTAGCAGAAAACGCATTGTTGCGGCGGCGCTAGGTGTTGTTGCCTTGTTGTGTTTGTCTTGGTTTGTATTTGGCTACAAACTTGATACGACTTTGACATTGGAGTTTGAAGAGAAAGTGGCTCCAATATCTCCAATATCGTTACCTGACTCTGGATGGGGGACTGTTATTAATCAAGTGTTCGAAGGACTATTTCAAATAACGCGTTCAGGACAGCTTGAGCCAGCAATTGTAAAAGAATGGACTGTTGATCAGAGCTTTAGAGAATTTGATTTTCAACTCAAGTCCAATATTTTTTTTCATAACGGCAAACAGTTAACGTCATCAGACGTGGTTTATTCGCTTAATCATTTTAGAAAAAATCCACCTCAGATGAGCACGTCATTTGTTTTTTCTGAAATGCTTTCTGTCGAAAAAACTAGTGAAGATCGAGTCAAAATTCGCATGAAGAATAGCGCGCCTGATTTTCTTTATTTCTTGGCTACTCCGACAGTGAAGATATTTCCTGAAGGTGTTTTTGAAAAGTACAAAGACACACCCTCTGCTCAGTGGATTGGAACTGGTGCGTTTGTGCTTAAGTCGTTGACAGATGACATGATTACCTTAGAACGCTTTTCTGGCTATCGCGAATCTGTAAAGTTAAAACGCATTTTATTTCGCCGATTTAAGAATATAAATACTGCTTTTGCTGAAGGAAAAATGGATGTACTTGAGATTTTCCGAAAAGATATCGGAAAGTATCGAAACGATAGTCGCTACCTCGTAAATTCCTATCCAATGCTGGGAACTTTTTTTCTAGGATTTAATCTCGATAGGCATGGACTCAAGAACAAGAACCTCCGAAAAGCGATTCTTTTTGCAATCGATCGAGCCAAGACTATAGAGGGCGTGACGATCGCGTCTGGCATGATTCCTGCCGGGGCAATTCCGTATGGTCTCCTTGGTTACAAGGCTGCTGATACGCCAAGAGACTTAGCTAAGGCTAAAGTTTTTTTTGCGAAAGTTCCAAAAGCAGAGTTACCTAATGATTTGGATTTAGAAATTCTTATGCCAAAAACGGCGCATCCTATGGCTGTTTTTGCTGTCGAGCAGATTCGGAAGGATCTGGCTGCACTAGGGCTGACTTTGCATACACGCTCTCTTGAAAAGGACTACGGCCGTGGTAATTGGGGAAATTACTTTTATCATATAAAGAGTACAGGAGATTTTAGCTTCTATCTCCGTGGGTCAATTGCAACGACACCTTCGACCGATCTTTTTCTTCGTGATCTTTTCGATCCTGGATCTCTCATGAACTTAAGTAATTACCAGAGTGCTGCTTATAGGGAGTATTTGAAACACGTTCCAAAGGATATTCTTGAGACGACTCTTCACCCCTATTACTCCAAATTGGACGAACTTATTATGGAGGATGTGCCAGTCGTACCTTTGGGCAACCTCTATTACAATTTAGTGACCCAGAAAGAAAGTCCATATAAATTCAACGCAATTTCGCCTTATTTTCTGAACTATAAGGACTCGTTATGAAAAGATTCTCTATCGCTGTTCGAATCCGTGCCTTTATTCTGCTTCTTATTCTTTCTTCGGCTATTATACCGACTGGATGGGTGTTGTTGTCTGCCTATCGAAATGAGGTTGCTAGAACACAGTCGTCATTGATGACAGCAGGGCGAGTGCTCTCTAAACAGACGGCTCAGTCACTTTTGATTGGCGATATTTATAATGCTTCACGGATTTTAAGCGAAGTCTGTGATGAACTTAAGCTTGTATCTTGTGCGATTTATGACAGCTCTGGAGCTGAGATTATTCACTATCCAACAGTGCCAGCCACAATTTCCAAACTTTCTGTCTATGAACAACATTTGATATATGGCGGTAAGTCTGTCGGAAAATTAAAGTTCCGGTATCGTTCTCCTGGTGTCTTGTCACTATTGGATGATAAGGTCGGTCCAATTTTTGGATTACTGCTTGTATTGCTTTTTCTGGCGGCACTGACTGCAGGGCGAATGATTAAAAAAGCATTCGAGGATTTTCAATACCTAACTAGACTGACTGGTGAGGATGGCATCAGTGGCTTTGTAACAGCATTGAGGAAATTTGATTCGCCGGTTAAAGAAGTCCATACTTTCGTGGATCAGCTACAGAAATATCTTGGGCATGTAGAGGATTTTGAACAAGCCGCACACGAAAAATCCAAGGCTGATGCTTTGGTCCGTCTTTCGGCCCAAGTGGCGCATGATGTTCGCTCACCACTGGCGGCTTTGGAAATGGTTATGTCCCAGACTAATAAACTTCCCGAGTCTGAGCGTCTGCTTATTCGGTCTGCGGTCAGTCGCATCAAGGATATCTCAAACACGCTCCTCACAAAAACTCACGAAACTTCAAATAGATCGCCGGTCGATGCTTTAAAAACGATTGAGTTGGTTTCAAGCCTCATCGAATTACAACTCACAGAAAAGAGGCTTGAGATTCGTACTAGGCCGAATATTTCTATTGAGGGTAAGCTTGGATTCGAAGCTTATGGTGTATTTGCGGAGGTCCAGGCGGCCGAGTTTAAGCGCATGATATCCAATCTTTTAAATAACGCCATCGAAGCGAACGAAAACTCAGGTCGAGTGACTGTGACGCTGAAATCTGTGAACAAATTTGCTGAGATTGAGATCGCAGATCATGGCAAAGGCATTCATCCTGAAATTCTTGCGCGACTGGGTAACAGAGGAGAGACGCACGGAAAAGCTGGCGGGTCTGGTTTGGGTCTTTGGCACGCTCGGGCCACCGTGGAAACTTGGGGCGGATCGTTAGAGATTCGTTCGAAGGTTGGAGAAGGTACTTTCGTTAAGCTCCTTCTTCCACGCGCAGCCACACCCCACTGGTTTATTCCTCAGATTCAGATCAATGACGCCACAAGGATTGTTGTACTTGATGATGACGAGGCAATTCATGAGATTTGGCGCCAGAGATTTCGTCAGGCAAATGTACCAAAGGATAGGCTGATTCATTTTTCTAATAGCGAAAGTTTAAAAACATGGATGATAGAGCAGGGATCCACTGATTGCCTGTACTTAATGGATTTCGAATTGATTGGGAGCAAAGAAACAGGTTTAGATCTGATTGAATCGATGAGAATTGGCACACAGTCTATTTTGGTTACATCCCGTTTTGAGGAAAATGGGATCAGGAGTAGGTGTAAAGTCGCACAGACTCGTCTAGTGCCAAAAGGTCTAGCGGCTTTTGTGCCAATCCAGTTAGAAAAAAAAATAGATAGCGCTAGCGTTGTTCAAAACACAAAGTTAGATGCAGTTCTGATTGACGATGACCCATTAGTACACCTGTCTTGGCAAATGTCCGCAAGCCGTGCCGGAAAGAAGCTGCTTGTGTTGGATGGAACAGGAGACATTGAGGCCATCTTACGCGAAGTTTCTCTGCAAACTCCCATCTATGTTGATTGCAATCTTGGTAATGAGCTTCGTGGAGAGACAGTGATTGGCAGATTGTTTGAGAAGGGATATCAGGAACTTTATCTTGCTACAGGGTATTCGGCAGATGAGTTCGAGTCGACCATTCCGGGCTTGCGTGCTGTCGTGGGAAAGGAGCCTCCGGAGAGTCTGAAAGTTTGCTGATTCTAAATTGAGAATAGCCTGAGGATATCAATTACTCAGATCCCAGCTTAACCCACACGTACCCGCGCTTTTTGCCAGAAGACTTATCTTCTGTGGCCATTCCGGCAAGCAGAGTCGATAGAGAAACCCAATATGGCTCGTAATATTGTCTGTCAGGATAAACCCCAAGACTTGTTTTGTTTTTTGATCATAAGCAGCTACTGGCGCGATGTGTCCCACTGCTCCTTCGGGATCACCCGTATACTCACTTTGTAAGAAATTAATAACGAGAAAATCTTTAGCAGATTTTTCGTTCTCTATCAAAACTTGAGAGAGCTTATTTAAGGCTTCTTTTGATGTCGAATCCGCATGCACCACTTCTACCTTGGCTTTCGAAAATCCATATTGACTCAAATTCTCACCGTATTGCCTCATTAGAAGTGGACACCAAGACGCATAGTCCCAGAGTCAAGCAGCTATCCTCTCTGTTTCCCCCTGTTTTAAGAGTCTGAAGAAGAGATCAAGCTTTTGTTCTAACCCCCGTTTGAGATTGAAGGGATTCAAACTTTTCATCCTGATTTCAAGTATTACTTTTTCTTCCTCGGAGACATTGGGAGCAAGCTTTAATCTTTCGAATGGAGTTTTAGGAAAGTCGTATTTTTTTTTGATTCTTGATCCAATTCTTTCTTTTGATAATAGTTGCATCTGAGGGAGGAAATAATTGTGCAGTGGGTTCCAGAAGTCACGATAGATTTCATTCATGAGTGACACAAGTGATGGATTGATTCGCTCATATCCAAAGCACTCTCTGACATGGGTAAAGTTTTTTTGCTCAGCGTAAGCATTATCATTTTTCTGATAGGGCCGAGATCTACTCATGACTACCGGAGCAATTCGATGTTGGAAATATTTCATTATCACATAATTTAAGAACTCAGTTCCACAATCTGTTTGAATAGATTTAATTTTAAATGGGAGATTTTGTTCAATTGAATCCATCGCCTTTCTAACGGCTTTTGCCTTCTTATTTGCAAGAGCCCGGTTTTCCGTCCATCCCGTTAATCGATCTGTCACAGTAAGACTCCACACAAAGCTTCCTGAGATATCGTCCCCACAATGGGCAACAGTATCGGCTGCCACATGACCCGCATTAATTATTTTTTCATTCGTATTGGTGAGTGGAATTTTATAGCGAAAAAATTTTGCTCGTCTAGTCAAAGAAAATCCTTTGATAGTTTTTCGACCTCGATTTAAAAATCTTTCAATTGTGGATGCACTCATTTTTAAAATTTGGAATTTTAAATTTGGATCAAATTCAGGGTCCCGATAAAATGGAAGCCAGATCGGAATAGCTGCCTTTATCCGCTTAGGATGGATCCGCTCCATGGAGTCCCACATCACAGTGATGTGATGGACGAGTCTTTCGTCGTACCTGGCCTTACGTCCTGCCTTCTTCTTTGGACCCCCACGTTTGCCATTTAAAAGCTTTATGGCGTGTTTACGATCCACATTCCAGGTTAAGCAAAACTCTGTCAACATTATGGTTTTCTTCCTCTTGTCAGCTTCCCTGTAGCGTTCTTGAATTCGTTTGATATATTCATTCCTCGGCTCGTTTAGTTTCATAAATCATGACCTTTCTGCTCCCGGTAGGAGCGGTTTTTTCTTGGTGTCTTGATTATGAGGCTACGAGCCGTTTCTTTGCAATTAAAGCTCCGCGTCTAAGTGTCCAAAATTAAGAGGCAATTCGTTGAAATATTGGCAACTTATAATATTCGCATTTTGTAAAAAGCCTTGTGCAAAAATTGGGTCCCCTGACCACTTTCGGGTGACATCCTCACAAGGATGGAGCATAGCTTTCTCCGTCCCTGTCTCAAGAAATGCAATTAGCCAATTCCAAAAAAAGATTTAGAATTATTTTGCTCATTGCACGCCAAAACATCTTTTGAATATTTTAAGTGAGACTCTTTCGTATACTTTGCTTTAGTATAAATCTGTGCCAAATTTTCTGCTCCAGTTTCTATCATCTTTTCTCTAAGTTCTGGGATATTCATATAGCGTTTAAAGCCTACCTTTATATTGAAATAACAAATAGGGCTTGCAGTTCACGACCCTTCGATGGTTTGGACATCCTGAAAACTCAGTTCAAACTTTAAGCTCTCGAGATCCTCTCGCATGTGAGATGGATCTTGCGTGCCCGTGAGTGGCAACATTCCTACCTGGAGTGCAAAACGAAAAACGGCTTGCGCCGGAGTACAACCCACCCGCTCCACGATCTCAACAAAGCGGGGATTATGAAACACTTCTGGGTTTGCAGTCAGCAGAGAAAAGCCCTGATAGAGGACTTGATTTATTTTACAATAGGCACGCATTTCTTTGTCCCAACCTCTGCGAGCAAAACACCTATTCTGAACAAAAGCTGGCCTCACCTTGGCCTTTTCGCACAAAGAGTAAAGCTGCTTTAGATTGACATTGCTGATGCCGAGGAGTTTGACTTTTCCTGTTTGGTAGAGATCCTCCATGGCTCTCCAGATCTCCCAATCTTCGGGGGATAATCCTTGCGAATGAGACGGTCCATGCAAAACATACGAATCCAAATAATCTATTTGCAAGTGCTCAAGCGAGCTTGCAAAGGATTGTTTTACTTGCACGCCAAATGGAGCATGGGCATCGTAGGGCAGACGATGATCTTGTCCGTTAATTGAGGTAAACTTTGTCTGAATAAAAATATCTTTTCTTGAAATTTGTCCTTGAGAAAATATTTTTTTCAATGCCGCACCCACTCCAGCTTCGAAGTAATGCTTACGCTGATTGGCCGTGTCAATACCCCGAAATCCCGCCTCCAGCGCACTCTCCACACAGCGTTCAGTGTCATTTTCTTTCCACGCTGTTCCATAGAGAAAGGGTGGAATACAAATACCTGAAAACATAAAACAAAACTACTCCATAGGGAGGGAGTATGCAAGTCCATCAAAAGACCCCTCGGCGCCTGCGAAACTACTCATGAAAATCAAACCCTCACGCGTCTCTTGCGACTGAGTCAAAAATAACAATTGTTAATGGGTTTTCAAAATTTTCTATTCTTACGATATAATAAATAGAAAAAACAAGTACGCAGAAGAGCCAACCCTAAATCTCAATTATGGAGAAGTAACAGTCAAAGATCATGAAAATGACAGTATCAGATTGGATTTATCTCGATCTAAAAATTCGCTCAGGATCACTTTTTTGGATGATGACTAAACTTTTCAAAAAAAACTTTGAGAAAGTTTTTTTGCGATGGTTGGGTGTGTGTCTTTTTTCACTTCTTTGCTCCTGTACAAAAAATAATACACTCTCTAAAAATACGGACGATGGAGTGAGCCTTATTCAAGATGATCTAAAGCTCCATGTTCAGTCTCTCGAGGCATCCATGCCTCAAAAAGACACTGAAGGTTTTGCAAAACCAAGCCCCTCAGAGCTTACCCAATGGAGAACCCTGATCCAGTCTTTGAGTGCAGAAAATTTGCCGGAAAACTTAAATGAAGTGGTAAACAGCGTTGCAGCTCACTTTCCGTCTTACCAACTCATTCGATTTGAAGATACCGGCAACAATCTTGCAAATTATTATATTCTAGAAGAGCGGCCTAACGTAGTCAAAGGTTGGGGTGCATTTTTTATCAACCCAACTGCTAAAAAAGAACTTGCAATCGAGGTCCCTCATCCGATTTCTGACGCAAGCACCCCCACTCAAAGTGTAGAAATTTTTCGTAAAACTCAGTCGCGCTATCTCATTTTGGCGGGAGCCCATCGGTGTGCAAATACTGCACCCTCTACCTGTGATGGGACAACTTCAGTCTGTGGCACAAATGGTTTTATTCGCGAATCCGATATGGCACATGTTGCAAATGCTCCATTTGAAATCACGCACGAGGTGATTCGTGGCGCACGTCCTGCTCTTTATTTTTTAAATTTACACGGCAACAATGATACGTCTAGTTGTGGTGATCTTTTTCTAAGCAGTGGTTTTTCTAGTACGGTAGCCACAGTGCTTTCACAGTTTCGAAAAAATCTCCCCGCCGATACTCATCTCGATACGCGAATCATCGGAGATTCTAATGTTGTAGGATGTCCCCACACAGGAACTACAAATGTTCAGGGACGTTTTACAAATGGCTCTCTACAGCCTTGTACACAATCTGCTACCACTGTGGATGGACATTTTATTCACATTGAACAAAGCATCAATGCAAGGACAAACACCATTTTTATCAATGACATCATTACTTCGCTGAACCTCACTTTTTGACTTTGAGTGCGTCACATATATTCAAACCAAAATGGCACGCTGAGCTCTGTCAGTAAATCTCCAAAAAAATAGCAACTCACCTGCAACAAAGGTGACACACTGGGGATTAAAAATGACACATTGCGCTCTGTTTAAATAACATACATAATGTCTAAATATGTGGCAGGCACCGAGTCATCGAATGAGAGCTATGGCGAGCGCTAAAAAACGCCAACGAGAACGCAATCAAATGGCCATTCATATTAAAGCGGTCGAAGGCAAGATCAAAGATGAAAACTCCAGCTCTCAAATTAAAATTATTTTGAACGACTTCGGACCTAAAGGGATTGGGGTATTCTCCGAGCATTCTTTTCTGATTGGACAAGAAATCACTCTTCTTCTAGAAAATCCAAGAGTGATTTCACTCAAAGGAAAAATTGCATGGTGCAAAGAGCATGACGCCAACAGCAATATTATCTCTCCCAAACCTTTTTCTTACCGCATTGGTATTGTGTTTCAGTTCGAAAACGAAGGCCAAGAAAAAGAAGTTAGAAATTTTTGTGAAGTTTTAGAAAAAGAATACCTCTACGGCGTGCCTGCCTACGCCATGCCATCCACCCATGCCAAAGCGGCTTAACTGAACAAATCAATAAAAATTAGTTTTTTTGTGACAACTCTCCGGCAGCTTTTATCTAGACCCTCATTTTTAAAACCCAGCGGTTTTTGAGATGTTCCATCTGGAAGACACAACTCGCACCTTATTTCTCATAAAACTCAGGCATATCAAGAGTTTCTAGATATTTTTCAAAAGCACCCTCAAACAACATTCCCTCAATCACCATTCTATAAAGCCTTCTGTGAAGTTTGTTTTTTATAGAATGGTTTGTAATTTCATAGGCCCAAACAGTGTTAAAATCAGATGCATTCAGATTTTCTACCAACAAAAATGGATAGAAATAATTAGAATTATATTTTTTAAACGAGATCACTTCCCTGGCCCCAGCAGCAGTCCAATCAGGAACCAAGGTCGAACTAAAACAACTGCTCATATAAACTAATCCAAGATTTTTAAGTTTTCCTTTGAGCTCTCCAAGCATTTCCCAGCTCAAGAACTTATATCCAACACTTGTAGCTAAATGATTGGGAAAACCATGGGTCAGCAAAATAAGATCATAGGACATATTGCGAACTTCGAAATGTTTGATGGCCTTAAATAATGTGTCTTTAGAAAAGGCATCATAGGAGATACGAATCACAGAATCATACAGCCTAGTGAGCTTTGGCGCCAACATCCACCATACCACCTCTTCAATTCGCGGGGGAGCCTCATTAGGACTATGAGGGAAAATGCCATCCAACTGATGCTTAAATTTTTTCTGAATGCTCTCATCTAAGGCAACAAAAATGAGATTACGACCCAATCTGGGAGCTGAAACTCCATGCCTTTGTTCTTCGTCACTCAATTGCGCTCTGTGATTGAGTTCATAAAGCTCCACACCATGATCAATCGACAAAGAAGATAAAATCACATTTTGCCCTGGTGGATGAGGGATTCCCAAACAGCCACCTATAATAAGACTCGCCAAACACACACAAACTCTGTTTACTTTAAACATAAACCCTGGCCTTATTAAATCTAATCCATACAAGCCCCGCACAAATCATCCCTACAGAAATTAACTGACTTGTCGAAAGATGAAAGAGCACATTTCCTTTTCGAATGGTATCACCTCTAAAAAATTCGACAAAAAACCTTATAAATCCATGAAAAATTAAAAATAAAATGGGAATGTAATGCCAATATTTTCCGCTCTTAAAATACATCCAGACAAGAAAGCCGAAAAACAAAAGACTCAAAAATGAATCATAAAGTTGTACAGGGTGAACAGGAATGCCCAAATAAGGCATTCCTGACTTTTCCGAAAAATACCTTACTGCCCAAGGATATTTGCAAATTGTTCCCCAGCAACATCCATGTGCAAAACAACCTATCCTGAGCAGACCATACCCAAAGGTAAGCCCTATCGCCGCAAGGGCAAAGGACTTTTGCCTTTGCGAGGGCAAGATCAGCCATCGATTTAAAAAATAAAAAACAGGCAATGCAAGTAAAAATCCTCCCAAAAAAGTCCTTCCATCATAACGACTGAAGATCTCATTAGGATGTGAGATAAAATACTCCGGCCTTTCCCAAATCACATGAAAAACTCGAGCACCCAAAAATCCAACAATAAAAGGGACTAAAACAAGAAGTGCCACTCTCCAGAGCGGCACTTCTTTTCTCAACCCTAGAGACAAAATGACAAACGCAAAAACCACAGCAAAAAAGTATAAAACTAAATTTGTAGATAGTTGGAAGTGGTTACTAAAAAACGAGAGTTCAATCTGTGGAAACATAACCCATTATTTTAAATTCCCCTTAAGTGCAGTAGACAAAGTTTCTGCAATTTTAGTTGACTGTTCGCGATTTAATCCTAGCTTATCCTCAATAGTGCCAAGATAAGGATCAAAAGAACGGGCGCCGATAAAATTGACAACCGCCTCTGGGTCGTTCTCGTCGACTCCCACTAGGTTAAAGTAAGCTGACAGTTTTTCTTTAGGTTCTAATTTTTGAATTTTTACTATTTCAGCTTGAAACCGCTCTGCATCGGCAAACTCTTTGTCTTGCGTAAGTTCAAAAAGTTTTTGCTCCACCTCCTTTAGATTTCCCTCAGCAACTTCGGGGGCACAACCTATACCTGGAACATAATGATGCCACTTGTCTGGAGGTATTTTAGTGCCAGCCTCAGAATCAACAAACATCGTGATGGCTAAACTCACATTTGGTATTATGACGCACAAATTTGCCAATACAACCCACATATATTTACTTTTTGACATAGTCGACACCCTCTTTCTATTGACGCTTCGAGTTACACCATTCCTGGCAACTCGTCAAGTTTTTCGCCAGCGCTTAAAAATGCGTGTGTGTCGTGGCTCAGCTAAAGTGTCCCTTTAGTTAACTGCCTGTGTGTACTGAGATATCCGTTCCAAGTACACGCAGCCAGGTGGTTAGCCCTGGGTTAGATTTCGTATCCGCATATCTACCCCAGCAACCCTTACGCTCTGTTTTTAATGCAAGATCCTGGCCACCGTAGTAGCCCCGCAAACTACCATCGTTGT
>CAZBEI010000108.1:0-13894 GCA_964490895.1 uncultured Bdellovibrio sp.
CGATTTTAGGCAAAACAGACTCAAGTGACACCGAAGGGAATATCAAAACTCAAAACCCCATCATTCCAAAGAATTTATTAAAATCTCAAGGAGACGAAAAAAATAAATTCTTAGGAACGGGCATCGCTGACAGTGGCAGTAGTGGCAGTGGATTTGTGCCGTCGTTATCATCTACAAAGACAGAACCTATAGACAAACCTACACAAGCACCGCAAATCGCTTTGACAAAAAACTCTGATGGGAACTACTCCGGAGGAGGCAGTGGTGGCAGCGGAGGCGCACGAAACGAAGGAGATCACGGAATACAGGGAGCAGCGCCAGGAAATCAAGATTACTCACCCAGCAGGGATCCCGCCTCAAAAAACAATTCCCCCATGCTCTCAGAAGACCCTGAGGACTACCTTACTCGCATTGATCCCAGAGCCAATTTGTTTAAACTTGTAGAAAGAAAATACACAGAAAAAGCTTCTCTTTGGGCACTTCAGCAGGCCCATGCTTTGTTGCCGAGATAGATTTGCTGAATTTAAGAAAGTTCTTTCTCTGGATTTTCAAAAATTCTCTTGATGGATTTGACCATGTAGCTGGCCTGCACTCCGTCGATGAGTCGATGGTCAAAGGTGGCGCAGAGTTTCATCATCTTTGTGATTTCAATTTTTCCATTTCTGACAATCGGAGCGTCATAGGTGGAACCTACCGCAATCAGAAGTGGGATTCTGGAGTACGGGACCAGTGGAGCAAAGGCCATATCGAGCCCTAGGGATCCAATATTGGTGATCATCATACTGCCAAAGGGATCTCTTGGGCTGCCCACAAGTGGAGTCCAGATGTTTAGAGTGTAAAGCAAAAAACCCAAAAAATTTAAGACACAACCGGATAGAAATCCTGGTAAAGCAGCCATGGTTTTCTTGGATTTTGCAAAAGTCTCGTCTTTTTTTTGCCTGATAAGGCTCACTCGTTGTTCCATCTCTTGGGCTATTTCCGTCAAAGATTTCTGATCTGCACGCCGGATGGTCATGCCGGAGAGATCTTCTCCTTTAGAATCGGAGGCGACTTGGAAAAATAGATCAATGTCTTTTCTAGGATAAAGTCTCCCAAATCTTAGGATGCAGTTAATCCCAGGATTTTCGGCTAAAACTTTCGAAAATACCTTCCCGACAAAGTGTGAGAGGGTAATCCGCAGCCCTGTTTGCGCTCTGAGTTTTTCAATAAAAGCTAGCGCCAGAGTTGCATTGAGTTCTAAAATCCCATAGACACTGGGGTCCCCTGCTGTTCTCCAAGTCCCTATGGCGACTTTTCGCCAACTCGAAATTTTGAGTGGAGGTCCAAGATTTACATTTTTGGAAAATAAAGGAGCCATCGTTGATGATGCTCATACCTTTAAATGGAGGAGTGCGCAAGGGGGGAAAGACTAAAAAAGTCTCAGTTAAACCCTAAAACCAAACCTAAACCAAAATCCATGGTTTTTGTGTTGATTTCAAGATCTCCCATATCCAAAACTTTTGTTTTAGCAATAGAGATCGCTTCAGTTAAGCCAATTTTAGTCCACACATTAAAGCCAAAAGAGAAAGAATGAGAGACTGGGAAAAGTGTCTCCGCTTCCACTAAAATTCCATGAAAGCTCTTTGGCTTTAATACATCATTAATTTTATCATTGATATTGATCCCATTGATCGTATCTTGATCATTGATCGTGGCTTTAAAGTTTTCTATTTTTGCGGCATAAAAATAACCTAACTTGAGTTGATTACGAAATTGTCCATTTCCCCATAATCCACCTGTATTGAACACTACACCCACTGGAATATCCAAATAACCTGTCCTTACTTTAGCATTCACTCCTTTGGATATTTTACTATTAAATCCCCTTTTTTCATAGTCTGCGCCAATAAAATTTCCAACATAGGGGGAATAAAAATACTCTATACCAGCCCCAACGTGCAAACTAGTAATCTCACTTGAATTGATAAAATCCATCTTTGATATCAGATTCATGCCTGGATTTAACCTAAAAAATAATCCCTTTTTCTGACCCAGTGGGGTTTCGGGGGCCACACCCCTGACACTTTCTTCAGCCCAAACACTGTGACCTGTCCATGAACTCAGTACAACTAAAACTGCTAACATTATTTTACGGTTCATTTTTTAATTCTCCTAATTTGGCCTTATTTAGAACGTTGTGCACGATATCGGTATTTTTGTTTAGAAACCCTTGTGAGTGGACCTTTGAGACGAGGGTGGTCTTTGAGACTGGGGAGCTTTTCTTGGTAACGTCCTTCGGACTGAGCAAGTCTTGTTAAGTCCGAATCAAAACTTGGGATGGGTTCTTTAGCTACCCTAATTTCCGAAAGGTTTTGGTAAAGAGCAGTATCATCAGTGACTGTTCCATGCGGAGGGACAGACCCAAAAGCCAAAGCAATAGTCAAAATCCCGATCACCGTTCCAGCCATAAACCATGTTACCTTAAGCATGCGATCTTCCATTGTTCCACCTTTCTATAGCCCCTTTCACAACAAGGAGCAGCGCTCTATGAGCAAGTAGAGTGCCAATCTCCACACATTTGTTAACCTTTTGAAATTTAAGACAAATAAATAAAGTCTGGAGCCAAACAGGGACGCTTTTACTGTCTAAAGATGAGACAGTGTATAAACCTTAAACAGTGTTTTTAATTTTTTTGACAAGGCTATAAATATAGCTATAATTATAGCTAGGAGTATGCGTATGAAGTCCTGTAGTATTGCCGTTTTAAAAAACAAGCTTTCTCAATACTTAACCCTGGTAAAAACAGGAGAAGAAGTGATTATTACCAATCACAATGAACCGTTTGCAAAAATCATTCTGGTTCAACCCAAACTAAAAAATAAATCCACACAGGCTAGAGAATATTTCTTAAAAACTTTAAAACCTCTAGAACTCAAGCGTGATTCAACCAGCATGGCAGAAGAAATAAGACAACTCAGAAACGAAGAATAAGCGTGCTCTACTATTGGGACACCTCTGCTTTAGCCTCCATTCTTTTTAAAGAACAACATTCTTTAGCTCTTTTAGAGTTCGAACAAAAAACAAAAGCTCTTTTAGGCTTTAGCTCCAATTTTTCTGAACTCGAGCTTGAGTCAGCTTTTCAGAGAAAATTGAACCGCAATGAGATTTTAAGAACAGAGATCACCCATTTTAGACTCGAAACTCAAAGTCTTTTACAATGCCTCTCTTTGATTTATGGAGGAAAAGAAGTGCATCTACAATCCATGCGGGTCATGAAGGAATACTGCCTTCGACCTGGGGATGCTCTGCACCTTGGCTCCGCCGTAATGCTTAAAAACAAAGATGAAAAAGTGAGTTTTCTTTGCTTAGACAAAGAACTTTGCAAAGCAGCTCAAGCCGAGGGTTTAGAAATCCCGTTTATTTTCCCTTAAACGAAGACGAAGGCACTAAATTCAAAGCATTTTGGTAAAGTTCTTTCCCATAGTCATGGTAGTAGGGAGCCGCAGGGATGCTAATATCAAATTTTTTGTTGCCCGAATAATCAACAATTTTATATGTGTAGTATGCACCTGCATCTAGCATGAAAAGCACTTCCGCTTCTGTTTTGTTTTCTATCAATCGATAATATCTGGCTATTTCTTGGAAAGCACGTTTCTCAGTTTCGCTGTTATAATAAACATAACGGCGATACATGTTATTCCAAAATTTGTTATAAACATTCTCTGCAGATTTCTTTAACTCCGCAGTAGAGGTGAGAGAACCTAACTCTCTCATCTTTGAAGCATAATCATCCAAAAAAAGTTCATAAGCTTGGCTTTTGCACACGGGTACATAATCTGAATTTACCCTTTCCCTTTGTAAATCAATCAATTGGTTATGTTCTTTTAGTATTCGATCCGCATCGCTATACCACACTGGATTGTCCCTATAATCCAAATGATGCCTTAACTCATGAATAAGAACAGAAGGGAGAGCCGGGTCCTCTTTTTTCATTAATTCTTCTTTGACTACAACGAGGTGCGAACTGCCAAATACACCTGCAACTGTCTGCTCTATAAAACGATGGCCATTGAGAAGACGTGCTCTGTATTTATTAAAAGTATATTGTTTAATTGTACCTTTATAAGTTTTAGGGAATTTATTAAATTCAAATGTAACATCTAATGGAAATTCCGAAACCAATGGCCAAGCTACATATAAAGCCAGAGCTTCATTTACATCTACATTGCTCACAAAGCCATTCAACCAATTTAAATGACAACCTATGATTTTTACTCCGCCAATGGTTATTCCATATTGCTGCTTATAATAATCTAAGGCCTTTGATGCTGCAGGAAATTTTTCAATATCAGTCATTTGCTCCGCACAACTCTGTATCGAGCTTATTAATTTTCCAATGCCTTCAATATACTGTGATCGAATGCCAAAACTGTATTCTGATATTACTTTTGGGATTGCTTCCGCAATAAACGCCTCCTTATTAGTTGCACCCCAAGATGGGTTATTATCTTTTCGAATTGCGTCTGCAAGTTCACTCATGTCAATTTTTAATTCATTACTATTTAATAAACTGTCATACTCTTTTTCAGCAATTTTTTTAATCTGTTCATCACTGAGTTTTGTGATGCTTGGAGTTTTCTTAGGAGAGGTAGGCACCACAGGGGATGTGGGGGATAAATCTTCGTTAGGAATTTGATTGGAGCGCTTAGATTTTTTTAAAACGTAGTCAAGGTTTTCAAGATAAATGCTCTGAGTTGTCTTCTGGACTCTGTGATTTGTCGAGGACTTAGCAATAACGTCAGTTTCATTTTCTCCATGCAATGAATACTCTTCCTTAATGACAATAGAATCTCCATCTTGTTCGTAAGAATAGTTATACTGATTTATTAACGTATAATTAATATGAGATGAAATATGGGTACAAGTTGGATTTAATCCAACTTCGATATTTTTATTGCTATAAACTTCACCCACTTCTTTATTTGTAAGATCAACTTGAAGTTTTCCATCTGCTTTATATACATTCAAAAGTGGATACCGTTCTGAGTTAGGGTTTTGATAATACCCTTCGTCAAGGTGACAACGCCCGTCATTTTTTCCTCCGTCTTTGCTCTTGCTACATCCTGCACTCCAAAACGCAAGTGCTGAACAAAACAGCAAACACCCAGTCCACATGAGGGGACGTTTAAAACTTAAAATTTTATGGATCATCTTTGACATCATACGATTCTCCTATATTGCCTTTCTACAAAACCCTTATTGAGACAAAGGGCGACCTCTCATGAGCAAGTAGAGTGCCAATCTCCATACATTTATTAACCTATTGAAATTTAAGATAAATAAATAAAGTCTGGAGTCAAACAGGGGCGATTTTACTGTCTAAAGATGAGACACTGTATAAACCTTATACAGTGCTTTGAAAAAAATCAGAGTGCTTTCTCCGTTGTTCAAAGCTCAAAGCCATTGTACTGTGATTTTGTAAAATTCAGGTTTAACGCAAAGGAGCTTTCTGTGGTTCAGGATCCAGATATTAGGTCCAAGCAAAGATTCGCAAACTTCAAGAAAGCTCTGAAGCTTTACGAAAGTGCCGTTGCGCTAAAAATGTCTAGATTAGAAGAAGAAGGCCTCATTCAGCGTTTTGAATACACATTTGAATTGGCTTGGAAGTTCCTTCAGGACACTTTGCAAGAACGAGGCTATACACAGATTCGTGGTCCAAGACCTGTGATTGAGCAAGCATTTCAAGACGGGATGATTTCGGATGGCCCAGTATGGATGGAGATGCTCAAGGCTCGCAATGAAACAACACACCTATACGATGAAGCTACATTTAATTTTATTATCGCCAAAGTAAAAAAACCGTTTTTTAATATCTTGAAACAGTTTTATTTGAGTTTTGACAAATGATTGCTGGAATTTCGGACAAATATGCAACCCAGATCCTTAATCTGTTTAGAACATTGCCCAGAGGTGTAGAAATCATTTTATTCGGATCGCGCGCAAAGGGCAATTTTAGGGAGGGTTCTGATATCGATATTGCAATCCGTGGTCCAAGCCTTACCCTAAAACACCGAGACGAACTTTTAGCTCTGTACGAGGCCCTTTATTTACCCTGGAAACTAGACCTCGTCATTTATCACCTCATCGACGAACCTGCACTCAAGGCACATATCGATCGGGTGGGAAAACTCCTGCATCCCGATTTTCTGTGAGATTTTAACGACCCGCACCGTAGGTTAAAAACCTTGATTTTGACCCACACTGTGGGTTAAAATCACAATGTGTTAAAGCGGATTCTTTATTCGAAATTATTACAGGAACAAAAAAGGGGGAAGAGCCTTCTGCTCTTGGGCCCAAGGCAGGTTGGAAAAAGCACGATTCTGTCCTTGTTACACCCGGATCTTATCATTAATTTAGCAGACGAAGCCAATTTTCGAAGCTATCTTTCTGATCCTGCCCTCATTCGAAGGCAGGTGTCTTCCCTTCGTAGCAAAAGTACTATTTTAATTGACGAAGTTCAGCGTATCCCATCCATTTTAAACTCAGTTCAGGCGCTCATTGATGAACGTAGAGAACGGGTTTTTCTTTTGACAGGGTCTTCTGCCCGAAAGCTAAAGGGCGGGAAAGCCAATCTCCTTCCCGGACGAATGTTTATCCATCGCCTTTTTCCAATGACTTATTGGGAACTAGGCTCACAATTTGATTTGGATAGAGCCCTGACCGTCGGAATGTTGCCTGAAATCTATCTCAATGATTATGGGGCCGATCTTATATCTGGTTATATTGACACCTATCTGCGTGAGGAGATCCAAGCAGAAGCTCTAGCGCGCAACATGGGATCCTATTCCCGATTTCTTGATTTGGCTGCTGAAGTCTCTGGAACAATCGTGAATTATTCTCAGTTGGCTTCTGATTCTGAAATCCCCAAAGAAACTTTGCGGAGGTACTACGACATTTTAACGGACACACTCATTGTTTATAGAATGCGCGGATTCACAGACATCAAAGGAAATCGCAAAGCATTACAGCGTGAGAAAATTTTATTTTTCGATTTGGGCGTCAAAAATGCGATTCTTAAGCAACATCGGAATATTTTTACTGACACACAAAAAGGATTCCTGTTTGAACAATGGTTCATTCTCCAGATGCTAGCATATTCGTCTTACTTCGAACCAGATTGGCAGTTTTTCTATTACCGCGATGATCTTCAACAAGAAGTTGATCTGGTGATCGATACGGGCCGTTTGGTGCTTGCACTGGAAATCAAATATTCGAGAAAAATTCAGGCTTCGCAGCTCTCTTCGCTTAGGGTGTTTAAGCATTATGCTAAAAAACCTGTCAAAGCTTTTATCATTTTTCGAGGAGACCACGAGGAAAACTTTGGCGATATCCGTGCGATTCCTTATCAAACATTTTTGAAGCGTCTCCTCAATGGAACAATTTTCTAGAATCCATGATGGGGCTAAACAGTCACGAAAAAGGATCGACAATTTACAAATAAGTGTATAAAGTCCACAGTTAACCCCCATGCAAGCTCCTATTCGCTTAAATAATGTCCGGCAAAATAATTTAAAAAATATCACTGTCGAAATCCCTGCACGAAAAATTACAGTGATCACGGGAGTTTCTGGAAGTGGAAAAAGCTCCCTTGCCTTTGATACCCTTTATGCCGAAGGTAGCCGCCGCTTCATCGAAAGTCTCTCCACTTATACCCGGCAGTTTTTAGAAAAAATGCCAAAGCCAGATGTCGACTCAGTAGAGAACATCCCTCCCGCCATTGCACTTGAGCAAAGAAACCATGTCATCAACTCCCGAAGTACGGTCGGGACACAAACTGAAATCCTAGATTACTTGAGGCTTTTTTTTGCAAAAATAGGAAAAACCTATTGTTTAAATTGTGGGGGGAGTGTGAATAAAATCAGCTCCCAAAATATTTTAGAGTGGGCCCAGACATGGGTGGTTGGGAAAAAAATTCTCGTCTTGGCACCTCTTCTGGCACCCCTCAAACTCGATGTGTCTGCCTCCTTTTTCCAGATTCTCAAAGAACAAGGGTTTACTCGAATTTTTTTAGAGGGAAAAATTTTCAATCTTGAGGACCTGACTCCGAAAGAACTCAAAAAACTAGCTACCCAAGGGGGTGACCTCCAAGTCATCCTTGATCGCCTCAAAATCTCATCCCAAGCAGACCTCAAAGAAACTCGCACAAGGCTTTTAGACTCAATCCAGCAAGCCATCACTTTAGGCAAAGGAAAAATGAGTTTTTATGATCTAGGAACAAAAGAAAAGAAAAGTTTTGACTCCGCCTTTGCGTGTATTCAGTGCGGAAGAGTCCATCCCCTCCCAGAACCTCATTTATTTTCCTTTAATAACCCCTTAGGAGCTTGCCCCAAGTGTTCAGGGTTTGGATTTACTTTAGATTTAGACGAAACAAGAGTAGTCCCTGAGCCCACTCGAACCCTAAAAAATGGAGCGATCGACCCTTTCTCAAAACCCTCTCTTGCAGATTGGCAAGAGGAGCTTTTTCGGTTTGCAGAAAAACACGGTATCTCAATTGGAAAACGTTACAGCGAACTCACTCCTGCACAAAAAAAACTCCTCTGGGAGGGCGACCCTAAAGATAAAAGTTTTATGGGTATTCTGCAATGTTTCGAAGAACTTAAAAAACAGAAATACAAACTCCACATCCGAGTTTTTATCCGCCGCTACCAAACTCAAAACCTTTGCCCACACTGCCATGGAGCCAGAATCAAACCCGAAGCCTTGGGCGTTAAGATCGGAGGAAAAAACTTTGCCGAAATCTCAAGTTGCACCCTGGAACAAATGCTGGAGTGGTTCGGAAATTTAAAACAGACCGTCCAAGAGAAACAAGCAACCACTGAAATTTTTTCACAGGTGCTCAGAAGGCTCGAATTTCTAAACGAAGTAGGTGTAGGTTACCTCACTCTTTCACGGCTCACCAAAACACTTTCAGGCGGAGAATTTCAAAGAATCAGCCTTGCCACTCAACTGGGAAATGGACTCTGTGGAACCCTCTATGTCTTAGACGAACCCTCCATTGGACTTCATCCGGCTGATACACAAAAACTGCTTAAAATTCTTCACACATTGAGAGACCTGGGCAACACGGTGGTTGTTGTCGAGCATGACCTCGAAGTGATGAGAAATGCAGATCACCTCATTGAACTCGGACCTGCAGCTGGGCGCAAGGGGGGAGAACTCATTGCAACGGGCACTGCCAAAGAACTCATGGATTCGGCCACCTCACTCACAGGGAAATACCTTTCCAAAGCTTTAGTAATCAAACGCACGACTCCCATGAAGCCTAAGAGCGCGCACTCTCTTAAACTCACGGGCTGTAGAGAAAATAACTTAAAAAATATCACGGTCGAATTTCCACTCCACCGTTTTGTCGTTGTTTCAGGAGTGTCTGGATCCGGAAAAAGCACTTTGATTCACCAGATCCTATACTCTACCCTTTCGCGTATCTTTGACCAAAGCAAACTTAAATCAGGCACTTTTGACCGTCTCTATGGAGCAGAACACATTGGGGGAGTCTTACTTCTAGATCAAACACCCATTGGGAAAAGCTCACGCTCTAATCCAGCCACTTATCTCAAAACCTGGGATGAGTTTAGACGCCTCTTTGCCAACCAAGTTTTATCTTTGAGGCGCGGCTACAGCGCTCAACACTTTTCTTTTAATGTGGATGGGGGACGTTGTCCTGTATGTAAAGGCGAAGGCGAAGTCACATTGGACATGCATTTCATGGCAGAGATGAAGCTTCCTTGCGAAGAATGTGATGGAATGCGATTTCGGAAAAATATTTTAGAAATTACCTGTCGTGGAAAAAATATTTTTCAAATTTTACAAACAACAATCGATGAAGCTTTCGAAATTTTTAGAGATAATCCAATCTTGGTCAGAAAATTGGGAATTTTAAGGAATGTGGGCCTTGGCTACTTACAGCTCGGGCAATCCTCTACCACCTTATCCGGAGGAGAGTCTCAACGCCTTAAGATTGCCAGTGCTTTAGACCAAGAACAAAAACAAAACCTACTGTATCTTTTTGATGAGCCCACCACAGGACTTCACTCCGAAGACATCAAAAAACTCCTCGGTGTCATGCAAGATTTGATTGAGACGAATCATAGCATCATCATGATTGAACACAATTTAGATGTGATTGCGCAAGCGGACTGGGCCATTGAGCTTGGGCCCCAAGGCGGGGAAAAAGGAGGAGAACTCGTGGCGCAATGCCCACCCCAAAAACTGCTAGAAATCCCAGAGTCTGCCACCGGACAAATGCTCAAAGCACAAGGCTACGAATTTCCTCACCTCGATATGAGACGAATGGGTTTTGCAATAGGCTTGAGTGAAAGCACATAGCGTGGGATCTCAAAAAAATCATACTCGATCCGTCCCTGAGCTTTGACTATTATTTGTACTTTTACAGATTCGTACTTGATCCAAGCCTCTTCTGGAAAAAGATCCAGCAAGGGATAGTGTGGAAGTTTGAATCGCTTTGAATTTTCTAACCAAGGATGGGATTTTAGATCCACTTGAAAATAAGGCGCATCCGTGTCAACGTTTTTTATCCACCCTACTAAAGTATAATATTCTCCATCTGCCAACTCCACTTTTTCGTTCGTACAGAGTGGATAGGGAATAGTGCCTTCCCCACATTGAGCTCCGCATTTTGAATGATCTAATAATCCTGCAAACGCGCCCCCACTGACAAACAAAATCAAAATCATGAGTTTATTCATTTTTATCTCCCCTTTCTTTCTATTCCGACAAACCGAACCCTGAGGCTTGGTGCCAGCCGATAGCCTTCTTTCCAATTGAGTAAATACTGTGGCTCCTTAGCATTGGGTTCAATGAGTTTTCGAATTCGATTGATATTGTAATAAAGTTTGTTGTCATGAATTCGAGATTGATAATTTTCTTTCCAAACTTTATTGATGATTTCAGCTTTAGAAAGACCTCTTTCTGAGTCTAATCCTTCTTTGGCATGAACTTGACTTAAGGCTTCTAAAATCCCTAAAAGTACGTATTGTTTCCGAAGTGAAATCTGGCCGGCTTCTCTTGTTTTTACAATTCCTTTTCTACAGTCAATGAGCAAATCAAAAGCATCTTGTTCAAGACGCTTTTGTTCTGCTACGACTTCTTTTTTAATTTTTTTAAACTCAGAGCTCGCTGTGGCTTTTTCGATTAAATTTAAATTAAAATAGGCATGGGTGTAATTTTGCTGAAGCCTTGCAATCCTCGCATAGGCTAGTAAAACGTACAGATGGTAGTACCAATTGTGCTCCCCTAAAAAACTGGCATGGGATTTTTGATAATAATGGAGTGCCTCTTCAAATTTTTGTCTTTTTTCATAAATATGCCCCAGCACAATATAAAGAACCCCATTGACGGATCGTAAGTTTTTACTCTCATAACGATGGAGCAAAACTCGAATCAACCACTCCGAACGGTTGATAAATCCTCTTTCAAAGAGACACACAGCCATCATGGCCCAGCCTTTTCCGATATGGGTCTCCGAAAACTCTCCCGACCTCGCGAGACGAATGTATTGATGTAAAAATCGTTGAAAATTTTTCATCTCTTTCTTCCCTGACTCAATGATGGCTTTGCAGTACCAAACCATGGGATGAATATTTTTTGGATAAAGATCCATGAGATCTTTGAGCTCTGATTCATAAGAATGAATGGCTTGCTCATTGAGAGATTCTCCAGCCAGCCTTAAGAGCTGACTCAAAGATTCCATTACGCCACTGATATTTTTGTTCTGTTTATATAACTCTAAGGCTTTTAAAAAAATCTCTTGAGCTTTTGCCAACTCGCATTTTTCATAAAGTAGCCAACCCAAATCCATGAGTTCTTGTGTAATATCCGTTTGATTTTTTTTCATTTTATTTTTTTAGGCCGCCCCGTTCGAGTTATGTTAATTCAATAGGAGTAAGAGTCAATATGGAACTTTATACCCATCCTTCAGGTGCCCAAGAAAAAGAAAAAATCCTACTCCTGCATGGATTAGGCGGTACTGGAGCGCTTTGGAGGCCTATTGCGTCTACTCTCGAAGAAGAATACTCACTGTTAGCACCCGATCAAAGAGGTCATGGAAAAAGCCAGACTCTGACTCCGCCAGGCGCAAGCTACACCCCAGTGGACTACGGCCAAGATCTCGTTGAAACTTTAGAAAAATTAAATTTTTATCCGACCTGGGTCATTGGTCATTCTATGGGAGTGAGATCTGCCTGCGCACTTGCCTACTTACGAGGGGATTGGATCAGAGGCCTCATCCTTGTCGACCTCAGCCTTTGGCCTCAGTCCGAACGAAATGCAGAAAGAAAATTGGTCACTTTCCTTACAAAATTACCCATGCAGTTTGCCTCTAGACAAGACGCAAAAAATTATCTAATCACTCATAGCCCGGATCCTTCGATTGCAAAATATTTATTAGCTGTGTCTATTACAGTCGCTTCTGGTACAGTCGCTTCTGGCACGGATCCAAAAACTACTTATATTACATTTCCCTTTGATCAATCAAGTCTCATCAAAACACTTGAGTCAGCGCACAAACACGCCATTCCAAAGTGGATCGAAACTCTCGCTCAAAATGGCACTCCTATCTTAATTCTGCGCGGCGCAATGAGCCACATCTTTTTGCAAGAAGATTTTATGAAAGAAAAAAAACATTTTAGTCACTTAACTTCTATAAAATTCGAAGAAATTCAAGACACAGGGCATGGACTCCCTTTCGAAAAACGCATCGAATTTGTAGAACGGGTGAAAAAATTTATTAAACTAAAAAAATGATCTAAGCTATATTATTTATACTATGCCAGTGACAGCTTGCAGACTTGGAGTATCGCCACTTACTTTAGATTGGACAAATCTCCCCCCTTCTTTAGATTTGAACGGCGCCCACATCACTGAGAGCTGGAAAAAACTAAGACAACTTTTTGAAAAAGAGATTGGATTTTATAATGCACCGCTTCAAAACGAAATCTCCCAATGTGTGGCATCTGAGCAGCAGGCAAAAGAAATTTTAGATTCAAATAAGTTTACGGATTGCCTATTTTTAGGAATCGGCGGAAGTGCACTGGGACCCATCAGCCTTTTGTCAGCACTGGGGAGCCCACCCACTCAAAAAATAAAATTCAGCTTTTTAGAAAACCCAGACCCCGACTCTTGGAGCACCACGGTGGCCTTGCTCAATCCAGAAAAAACTTTAGTATGCGTCGCCGCAAAATCAGGAACCACCTTTGAAACCATTGCCCTTTTTCTTTTAGCTTTAGAATGGCTACAAGAAAAACGCTGGCGCTCCCACTGCATTGCCATTACTGATCCAGAAAAAGGAGATTTGCGGAAATTCTCTCAAGAAAAAGAGATACAAACCTTGAGCATTCATCCTTCGATTGGAGGACGCTTTAGCATTTTTAGCCCCGTCGGATTATTCCCAACGGCTCTTGCCGGTTTCTCTTCAAAAAATTTCTTAGAAGGAGCACTGCAGGTTAGAAATTTTATAGAAAAAACTGACCCCATCAAAAACCCACTTTTTATTTTAGGGCATGAACTCATCAGGCATGCCAATCAAAGGCCTATTCAGGTTTTTATGCCTTACTCCACGCGCTTGAGGCTTTTTGGAAATTGGTTTGTTCAGATGATTGGAGAAAGTCTTGGAAAAAACAGAAAAGGGCTCACCCCTCTTGCAGCCCTTGGAGCCACTGATCAGCATAGCCTCCTGCAGCTTTTGAGAGATGGCCCTGATGATAAAATCACCTGGTTCACCGTTGTAGATAAGACAGAACCCCCGATTAAGATTCCCTTTCAACCTCATTTTCAGATTTTGGCTCGACATACCCTTCAGGACCTTTTGCGCATCGAATACCATGCAACTTCTCTCGTG